>NZ_JALNUQ010000043.1:0-36087 GCF_026540875.1 Sphingomonas sp. GM_Shp_2 | reverse complement strand
GGGCGGCGGCAGGCGGGGGGTGCGGAGCGCGCCTGGCTGCCCGCGTTGCCGGCGCTGGCGGCGGCGGTGGCGCTGGTCGCGGTGGTGCAGCCGGCGGCGGCTGGCGGGCAGGCCGATCGCGGTGATGCCTTCAGCGAGGCGAAGCTTGCCGGCCTTCGTGCGCAAGGGCGCCCGGTCTTCGCCTATTTCACCGCCGACTGGTGCGTGACGTGCAAGGTGAACGAGGCCGCGGCGATCGAGCGGCAGTCGGTGCGCGATGCCTTTCGCCGCAACAAGGTGGCGGTGCTGGTCGGTGACTGGACGGATGGCGATCCCGTGCTGGGCCGCTTCATCGAGCGGCATAACCGCGCAGGGGTGCCGCTATACCTGTACTACGCGCCGGGCGCGGCGGGGCCGCGCGTGTTGCCCCAGGTGCTGACGCCGGCGATGCTGGAGGCGCTGAACCGCTGAAAAGCCGTGTCACAGCCGAAATGATGCTTGTTCCCGACCGATATGCACTACAGCATGGAACCGGGGCGACCGGGGGAGCGTATCGAGGTTGATGGGGAAGCGACAGGCCTTCGACGAGATCATGGGAACGGCCGGCGGACCGCCGCCGCGTGCCGAACTGACTGCACTTGGACAATGGCTGGAGCGAACGCCCGACCATGAGCTGCGTCGCCGCCAGCAATCGGCGGAGGCGACGTTCCGGCAACTGGGCATCACCTTCGCGGTCTACGGCGAAAGCGATGCGGCCGAGCGGATCATTCCGTTCGACATCGTGCCGCGCGTGTTCCTGGCGGACGAATGGACGCGCCTGTCCGAAGGGCTGGTGCAGCGGGTGGAGGCGATCAACGCCTTTTTGAACGACATCTATGGCGAGCGCCGCATCCTGAAGGAAGGCGTGTTGCCGCCCGACCTGATCTTCGGCAACGCGCAGTTCCGGCCCGAAATCGCCGGCATGCGGCCGCCGCACGACGTGTGGGCGCATATCTGCGGCATCGATCTGGTGCGCACCGGCCCGGACGATTTCTTCGTGCTGGAGGACAATGCGCGCACGCCGTCCGGCGTCAGCTACATGCTGGAAAATCGCGAGGCGATGTTGCGGCTGTGTCCCGAGCTGTTCCGCCAGTTCCGCGTGGCGGCAGTGGACAGTTATCCGGACAAGCTGTTGCAGACGATGAAGTCGGTCGCGCCGCACGGAGTGGGCAATCCCGTGTGCGTGGTGCTGACGCCGGGACATTACAATTCCGCCTATTACGAGCACAGCTTCCTGGCCGATTCGATGGGCGTCGAGCTGGTCGAGGCGGCGGACCTGGTGGTCGACGACGACATCGTGTGGATGCGCACCATTGCCGGCCGGGTGAAGGTGGACGTGATCTATCGCCGGGTGGATGACGATTACCTCGACCCGTTGGTATTCCGTCCCGATTCGATGCTGGGCGTGCCGGGGCTGATCGCCGCCTATGCCGCGGGCAACGTCGCCATCCTGAACGCACCGGGCAACGGCATCGCCGACGACAAGGCGATCTACAGCTATATGCCCGAGATTGTGCGCTTCTATTCGGGGAGCGAGCCCAAGTTGCCTAATGTCGAGACGTGGCGGTGCCGCGAGCCGGAGGCGCTGCGCTACACGCTCGACCATCTGGACGAACTGGTGGTCAAGCTGGTCGATGGATCGGGCGGATATGGCATGCTGGTCGGCCCGACCGCGAGCCGGGCGGAGATCGAGGCGTTCCGCGCCGCGCTGATCGCGCAACCGGAACGCTACATCGCGCAACCGACGCTGGCGCTGTCGACGGTGCCGACGCTGGCGGACAGCGGGCTTGCGCCACGGCACGTGGATTTCCGCCCGTTCGTGCTGACCGGATCGAAGGGCGTGCAGGTGGTGCCCGGCGGCCTGACCCGCGTGGCGCTTCGCGAGGGATCGCTGGTGGTCAATTCGAGCCAGGGCGGCGGCACCAAGGACAGTTTCGTGCTGATGGACGATGCCGGCATGCGGCAGGGCCAGACGCTGGAAGGGGTGCAGGAGCAGACCATGGGGGGCATGACGCAGAGCCAGGGTCTGGGCCAGACTGCGGGTCAGGAGCGCCGGTCATGACGGTGCGGCGACCGACGCCGTGCGCTGCGGGATCGCGCGCATGCTGAGCCGGACGGCATCCTCGCTCTATTGGCTGGGGCGATATTGCGAGCGGGCGGACTTCATCGCGCGGCTGGTGGAGGCGACGGTGCGGCTGGACGTGCTGTCGCCGCGCTCCGCCGGGCTGGCGGCGTGGAATACCGCGCTGACCGTGACCGAGACGACCGAGGCTTATGCCGCGGGCGGACGCGAACTGCGCCGGCGCGATGTCGGCCGCTTCCTGACGGTGGATTCCAGCCATCCGGGATCGCTGGTCCGCTGTCTGGACATGGCCCGCAACAACGCGCGGGCCGTGCGCACCGCGCTGACCCGCGAGGCGTGGACCGGGATCAACCGGGCATGGCTGGTGTTCGAGAGCCGGCCGGCGGCCGACACCCCGACAGAAGTGCTGAACCTCGTCGAGGCGGTGAAGAACGAAACCCGCGGCTTCGAAGGCGCGGTGCACCGGATGCTGCGCAACCAGACGACATGGTTCATCCGGCTGGGGCAGGCGGTGGAACGCGCGGACAACACCGCGCGGCTGCTCGACGTGAAATACCATATCCTGCTGCCGGCCGGAGAACGGGTGGGCGGCGTGGTCGATCGCGACCAGTGGACGACGTTGCTGCAGACGGTGTCGGCGGTGACCGCCTATCGCTGGCTGTATTCGGACGGGCTGGAGCCGGCCAACGTCATCGACCTGCTGATCGCCCGGTCCGAATTGCCGCGCAGCCTGGCGGCGTCGGTCGAGGAAACGGTGGACGTGCTGGGCATGCTGGCGCGGCGCACCGGCCAGCATGGCGAGGCGGACCGGATGGCGCGGCTGCGTGCCAGCCGCGTCGCCAAGACGCGGTCGCGCGAAGTGATCGCATCCGGGCTACATCAATATCTTCAAGCGTTCATCCATGAGAATGCCTTGCTGCACAGTGCCATAGGCCGGCAGTTCAAGTTTAGTTGAGGTCCATCATCGCGGTGGAGAGGGCGAGAGGGACGCACGAAACCAAGGGGGGCGGCAATGCGGCTTTCGATCGATCATCGCACGGTTTATCGTTTCTCCGAACCGCAATCACGGCTGGTGCAGATGCTGCGCCTGACGCCGGAGAATACGCATGACCAGACGGTCGCAGGGTGGCGGATCGATGTCGATCGCGACGCGCGTCTGAGGGAGGGGCGGGACGGGTTCGGCAATGCGGTGACGATGCTGTATGTCGAGGGGCCGCTGGACGGGATCGCGATCACCGTGTCGGGGGAAGTGCTGACCAGCACGTCGAGCGGGGTGTTGCGGGGCGCGGCCGAGATGCTGCCGCCGCCGCTCTATCTGCGCGCCACCGACATGACGCCGCGCGATCCGGCGATCATCGCCTTTGCCGACGAAGCGACCGGCGCGGGTGATCCGCTCGGTCGGCTGCACCGCTGGAACGCGGCGCTGCATGCGCGTTTCGAGATGGACATGGGGCGGCCCGAACCGGGGCTGGACGCGGGCGGCGCGTTCCAGCGGCCGGTGGCGACGCCGCGCGACCTGACCCACATCTTCTGCGTCGGCGCGCGGGGGCTGGGCATTCCGGCGCGCTATGTCTCGGGCTATGCGCTGCGTGTCGACGGGCACCGGGCGACCCCGCATGCCTGGGCGGAGGCGCATATAGACGGGCTGGGCTGGGTCGCGTTCGACCCCTGCACGGGGATGTGCCCGGAGGAAGATTATGTGCGCGTCGCCACCGCACTGGACGCGGTGGGTGCAGCGCCGGTGGCGGGATCGCGGCTGGGCGACGGCGAGGAGGATCTGGCGGTGGATGTCAGCGTGATGCGGGAGGATTGATTTGCGGAGTCCCTCGCCCCTCCGGGGGGACGGAAGGGGGCCGCTGCCTCCAGGCAGTGGGAAGGGTGTGGGGTGGACCAGCAGTGCGGCGCTGCTTGGCGACCCCTCACCCTCCCACCGCTCGCGCGGCGGGTCCCTCCCTCTCCCCGGAGGGGAAAAGGTAAAGTCATACCGGCACCGGGGATTTCAGTTCGGCCGGGATCGGCTCGGCGTCGGGGGCGATGCGGCGCCAGCCATTGGGGCCGAGTGCCTCGATCGGGCGGTATTTGATCTTGTAGGCCATGCGGGGCGAGCCCTGCACCCAATAGCCGAGATAGACATAAGGGAGTCCGGCGGCGTGGCCGCGCAGGATGTGATCCATGATGATGAAATTGCCCATGCCGGCCCGCCCTGCATCGTCGGCGGCAAAGAAGCTGTAGATCATCGACAGGCCGTCCGCCTGCCGGTCGGTCAGGCAGGCGCCGACCAGGCGGCCGCGGCGGCCGTCGACGGTGGGCTCGCGATATTCGACGATCAGCGAGTCGACGGGCGAATGCTCCACCATGTCGGCATAATCGTCCTCGTCCATGCCGGACATGCCGCCGCCGGGATGGCGCAGCGAGAGATAGTGGCGCAGCAATTGATATTGCTCGTCCGTCGCCCAGGGGCGGCACGCGGTCACCTCCAGATCGGCGTTGCGCTTCAGCAGCTTGCGCTGGCTGGCATTGGGCACGAATTCGCCGCTGACGATGCGCACCGAAACGCAGGCGGCGCAGCCGCTGCACGACGGGCGATAGGCGACGCTCTGGCTGCGGCGGAAGCCGATGCGGCCGAGCGCGTCGTTCAGCTCGCCGGCATGCGCGCCGTTCAGCTCGGTGAACACCTTGCGCTCCTGCCGGCCCGGCAGATAGGGGCAGGGGGCCGGCGAGGTGACGAAGAAGCGCGGAAAGCGGAATGGCGCGGTCACCGCCGACTGATCCCCCGGACATGCATGTGAAACAGCCTAGCTGTTAAACCTATATGAGTGGTGCATGCCCGCTTGCAAAGCGGGACGATCAGGCGAGTTCGACCTGACTTGTCTCATATCCGGCCGTGCGCAGCGCCGCGATCAGCCGGTCGAGATGCGCGCGGTCGCGGGTTTCGCATTCGATGTCGGTGATCAGGCCCTTGGCGGGCAGGGTGGTGAACACGCGCTGGTGATAGACCTCGATGATGTTGACGCGTTCCTGGTCGAAAATGCGCGCGACGTTGAACAGCGCGCCGGGCTGATCCTGAAGCCGGATGCGCAGGCGCGCGAGGCGACCGGAGCGGGCAAGGTCGCGCAGCAGCACGTTGGCGAGCAGCCGCGTGTCGATATTGCCGCCGCACAGCACGATGCCGATGGTGCGGCCGCGGAACCGCTCGGGATGTTCGAGCAGCGCGGCGAGACCGGCGGCACCGGCGCCCTCGACCACGGTCTTTTCGATCTGGAGAAGGAGGCTGACCGATTCCTCCAGGCAGCGTTCGCCGACCAGCACGATATCGTCGACGATGTTGGCGATCACCCGCGCGGTGATGCCGCCCGGTTCCTTGACCGCGATACCCTCCGCCAGCGTATCGCCGGCGCAGGGCAGGTCGGTGCCCCGGATGCGGTTATACATGGACGGGTAGAGTTCGGCCTGCACGCCGACGACCTCGATCGGGTGGTCGGCGGCCTTGGCGACCGTCGCGATGCCCGAGATCAGGCCGCCGCCGCCGATCGGGATGACGAAGGTGTCGAGGCCGGGCACGTCCTCCAGCATTTCCAGTGCGGTGGTGCCCTGGCCGGCGATGATGCGGGGATCGTCGAAGGGGTGGACGAAGGTGTAGCCGCGCTCGCCCTCCAGCACGCGGGCATGGGCATAGGCGGCGTCGAAGGTGTCGCCTTCAAGGACGACGGTGGCGCCGTGGCTTTCGGTCTGGACGATCTTCACGATCGGGGTGGTGCGCGGCATGACGATGGTCGCCGGTACGCCGAGGCGATTCGCGTGATAGGCGAGCCCTTGCGCATGGTTGCCGGCCGAGGCGGCGATGACGCCCTTGGCCCGGGCCTCGTCAGAGAGTTGCAGCAGTGTGTTGAGCGCGCCGCGCTCCTTGTAAGCGGCGGTGAACTGGAGGTTTTCGAACTTCAGATAGACGGTCGCGCCGGTGAGTGCCGACAGCGTGCGGCTGAGCAGGGTCGGCGTCCGCACGATCGCATCGCCAATACGTGCCTGCGCGGCCCGGATATCGGCGATCGTGACGGGCGGTGCTGCCTGAACGGCGGGTTGCGTAGCCATGGCCGCCGGGACTAGCCGATATAGGGCAAGAGGTGAACAGCGTTGCGGTGGGGAAACGATGCCGAGATGGTTCCTGTCGTGGAAAGTGGCGGTGGTGGTGATCCTGGCGGGGCTGGCGGTGGGAGCGCTGGATCTGGCCGTTCGCGGCTATGCGGTGGTGCACGACCCCCTGAACCTGCTGGTCGGGGCGGAGATCGAGGATATGGGCGAGCCGCGGCGGATGCGTGAATTCGCGGTGGGCCATTATGCCGGGCGGCCGCGCGGCGACGGGACGTTCCGGCTGACCTGTCGGTCGGGACTGGTGATCCAGCGCGGCTATGTCACTGCGGGGATGAAGGAGTCCTACACGGTCGGCGCGGACGATTGCCGGCGGGCGGGGTGAAACGCGCGCTTCCCACCATGCGTCCCGCCGATTAGGAGACTGCCCCATGGCAAAGCTGGCATTTATCGGCATGGGCGTGATGGGCGCCCCGATGGCGGGGCATCTGGTCTCCGCCGGGCATGAGGTCACCGTGTTCAACCGCACCCGCGCCAAGGCGGAAGGCTGGGCGGACAGGCATGGCGGCGCGGTGGCGGATACGCCGGCCGAGGCGGCGCGGGGTGCCGATGCGGTGTTCGCCTGTGTCGGCAATGACGACGATCTGCGGCAGGTGACGCTGGGCGAGGATGGTGCGTTCGGCGCGATGCACGCGGGTGCGTTGTTCGTGGATCACACCACCGTGTCCGCCGCGATCGCCCGCCAGCTGGCGGAGGCCGGCGCGGCAAAGGGTCTGATGGTGGTCGACGCGCCGGTGTCGGGTGGGCAGGCGGGCGCCGAGAACGGCAAGCTGTCGATCATGTGCGGCGGCACGGCGGAGGCGCTGGCGGTGGCCGGGCCGTTGATGCAGGCCTATGCCGCGCGCATCGTCCATGTCGGTGCGGCAGGCGCCGGGCAGCAGACCAAGATGTGCAACCAGATCGCCATCGCCGGTGTGATCCAGGGCGTGGCGGAAAGCCTGCGCTTTTCCCAGAAGAGCGGGCTGGATACGGCCAAGGTGCTGGAGGCGATCTCCGGCGGCGCGGCGCAAAGCTGGCAGATGGTCAATCGCTGGGAATCGATGGCGGACGACCGGTTCGATTTCGGCTTCGCGATCGACTGGATGCGCAAGGACCTGGGGCTGGCGTTGGACGAGGCCAAGCGCAACGGCGCGGTGCTGCCGATGACCGCGCTGGTCGATCAATTCTATGCCGAGGTGCAGGGAATGGATGGCGGCCGTCAGGATACCAGTGCGATCGTGCGGAGGCTGCCCCGGTGAGGTTGAAGACGAAGCTGATCGCCGGATTGCTCGCGATGCTGGCGCCGGTGCCGGTGCTGGCCGATGCACTGGTCGACAATGTGAACGGCATCACGCTGGACAAGGACGGCCGTGTCGTCCGCTTCAACGGGCTGCTGCTGTCGCTCGATGGCAAGGTGACCAAGCTGCTGTCATCCAAGGACAAGCGGCCCGAAAAGCTCGACTGGCGCGCCGACATGAAGGGGCGCACGCTGATCCCCGGTTTTGTCGATGCGCATGGGCATATGATGGAACTGGGCTTCCGCCAGTTGGAACTGGACCTGTCCGACGCGCGCTCGCTGGACGAGGCCAAGGCGCGGATCGCGGCCTATGCGGCGGCGAATCCCGAGCGCAAATGGATCCTGGGCGGCGGCTGGAACCAGGAGGCGTGGGGGCTGGGGCGCTTCCCGACCGCGGCCGACCTGGCTGGCGTGGCGGGGGATCGACCGATTTTCCTGTCGCGGGTCGATGGGCATGCCGCCTGGGCGAACGAGGCGGCGATGAAGGCGGCGGGGGTGACGGCGAAGAGCGTGTCGCCGGCCGGGGGGCGGATCGAGAAGACGGGCGCGCAGCCGTCGGGCGTGTTCGTGGACGCGGCGCAGAGCCTGATCACCAAGGTGATTCCGCAGCCGCTGGGCAAGGAGCGCAACACCGCGTTCGTGAAGGCGCAAGGCCTGTTGCTGAGCCATGGCATCACCGCGACCGCGGACATGGGTACCTCACTGGACGACTGGATGACCTATCGCCGGATGGGCGACCGCGGCGACCTGCGCGTGCGGATCATGAGTTACGGCGCAGGCATCGAGGATACGGTGCGGATCGGCGGCACCGGGCCGACGCCGTGGCTGTATAACGACCGGCTGCGGCTGGTGGGGGTAAAGCTGTACGGCGACGGCGCGCTGGGGTCGCGCGGCGCGTGGCTGAAGGCGCCCTATGCCGATGCGCCGGACCAGAGCGGGCTGGGCTTCATGTCCGACGACGTGATCCGCAACCTGATGGTGCGCGCATCGATGGACGGATACCAGGTCGCGGTGCACGCGATCGGCGACCGCGCCAACGCCCAGGTGCTGGATGCGATCGACGAGCTGGCCGACACGTTCAAGGGCGACCGCCGCTGGCGGATCGAGCATGCGCAGATCGTCGATCCCGCCGACCTGCCGCGCTTCGGCAAGCACGGTGTGATCGCATCGATGCATCCGGTGCACCAGACCAGCGACTGGCGAATGGCCGAGGTGCGGCTGGGGCCGAACCGGCTGGCGGGTGCCTATGCGTGGAATTCCATGCTGAAGAACGGATCGCGGCTGGCCTTCGGGTCGGACTATCCGGTGGAAAGCCCCGACCCGTTCGCAGGCTGGGCGGCGGCGTTCACCCGGATGGGGGCGGACGGGCAGCCATTCGGCGGGTGGCAGCCGCAGGAGCGGATCACGCGGGAGCAGGCATGGCGCGCCTTTACCGCGGATGCGGCCTATGCGGGCTTTGCCGAGGACAAGTTCGGGCGGCTGGGCGCCGGGCAGCGCGCGGACTTCATCATCGTCGATCGCGATCCGCTGGAGGTGGGGCCGAGCGAACTTCGCGCCACCAAAGTCCAGGAAACCTGGGTCGGCGGCGAAAAGGTCTGGGAGCGCAAGTAGCGCTCAGGCCGCGCCCGCGATGAAGCAGGCGGTGTCGGGCAGAACGGGCCCGGCCCGCCAGCCGGGCGCGTCGTGGAAGATCTGCGCCTGTTCCGGATTGGCGTAGATCACCACGATCCGCTCGGTACCCGCGGTCAGTGCCTGGTCCAGCCGTGCGCGAACGCCGGCCAGAACGGTCGCGTCGAAGGGATTGTAGAGATACACGCACAGCCGCTGCCCCGCCGGCAGATATTCGCAGGCGTCGCCTTCGAAGATCGCGGCCGGGGGCAGGGCGGGTGAGCGTTCGCGCAAGGTGGCGAGGTTGCGCCGGGCGATCTCGCACAAATGCGGCGACAGCTCGACGCCGGTGGCGTGCACAAAGCCGAGTTGCTGGGCGAGCATCACCATGCGGCCCTTGCCGGCGCCATAGTCGATGAAGTGATAGTCGCGGGGATCGATGCCGAGCGTGGCGACGGGATCGCGCAACATGGCCTGGGTACTGGGGGCGTAATGCACGGCGCTGCGCCGACGCTCTGCACGCAGCGCCAGATCATGCACCGCGACCATGCCGCTGGTGTCGGTGCCCCAGGCGCGATCAAAGGCGCGGTCGGCCCGGCGCGCGGCGCGGGCGGCGGGGCGGTGGGCGCGGAGATGGTGGCAGAGCGTTTTGACGGACAGCCGCAGCAATTCGCGCGGCGAGCGGTTGGCGAGGCGGGCGAACAGGGCGTCGAGCATGGCCGTAATCCTGGCATGCGACGGTTAAGGAAGTGGATGCTGCCTCAAGCCCTCTCCCCCAAGGGGAGAGGGGACTTGTTTGCCTCGCAGCCTTGAAGATCAGGCGACGGCGGCCTCGACCGGCTGGCCGACTTCGTCGGGTTCGCGCAGGACATAGCCGCGGCCCCAGACGGTTTCGATATAGTTCTCGCCGTCGCAGGCGAGGCTGAGCTTCTTGCGCAGCTTGCAGATGAAGACGTCGATGATCTTCAGCTCGGGCTCGTCCATGCCGCCATACAGGTGGTTGAGGAACATTTCCTTGGTGAGCGTCGTGCCCTTGCGGAGCGACAACAGCTCCAGCATCGCATATTCCTTGCCGGTCAGGTGGACACGGGCGCTGTCGACCTCGACCGTCTTGGCATCGAGGTTCACCGCCAGCTTGCCGGTGCGGATGACCGACTGGCTGTGTCCCTTGGACCGGCGGACGACGGCGTGGATGCGCGCGATCAGTTCTTCGCGGTGGAAGGGCTTGGTAACGTAGTCGTCGGCGCCGAAGCCGAAGCTGCGCACCTTGGAATCCATCTCGTTGACGCCGGACAGGATCAGCACCGGCGTCGACACCCGTGCGACGCGCAGCCGCTTCAGCACGTCATAGCCGTGCATGTCGGGCAGGTTCAGGTCGAGCAGGATGATGTCGTAATCGTAGAGCTTGCCGAGGTCCAAGCCCTCCTCGCCCAGATCCGTCGTATAGACGTTGAAGCCTTCGGTGGAGAGCATGAGCTCGATCGCCTTGGCGGTCGTCGGCTCGTCCTCGATCAGCAGTACGCGCATCTGGCATTCCCCTGTCGGTCTATTCCACGTCGGAAATCCACCGGCCCCGGCGGTCGACCCTTGATTCATTAACCACGCAATCTGTGAACGCCAAAGGTTAATTGATGCCTAAGTGGGTTTGTTATCTTTGTCGTCGCGGCGCAGCCACGCGCCCGGACCGAGCAGGGTATTGTGTTCGGCGCGCGGAATATCCTCGCCCAGCACCTCGCGCAGATACAGGCTGCGGATCAGGGTGAAGATCACGACGAGCAGCGCGGCGGAGAAGAAAAGCCCGAACAATCCGAAGATTACGCCGACCGCGATGATGGCGAACAGGGTAACCGCCGGGGGGATGGCGACGACGCGGCTGGTGACGAAGGGGGTGATGGCGTTGGTCTGGATGATGCGCACGACGCCGAAGGTGACGAGCGTGCCGATGATCGCGCCGTCGCCATGCGTGGTGGCGGCAAGGCCGAGCGCGGGCAGCATCGCCGCGATCGGGCCGACATAGGGGACGAATTCGCTGAGCCCGGTCAGCAGGCCAAGGGCGGCGGCGGAGGGCACCCCGGCGATCCACAGGCCGAGGCCGACCAGCACACCCATGGTGGTCATCTGGATCAACTGCGCGCGCAGCCACAGGCGCAGCGTCGAGGCGGCGTCGAACAGCGCATCCTCCACCGCACGGCGTTTGCCGCGGGGGATGAGGAACAGGAAGCCGCGCTCATAGACCTTGGGGTCGGCGGCGAAGAACAGCGCGCCGACGAGGAGCAGCAGGCAGTTGAGCACGAACTCGCCCGCGCCCGTCGCGATCCCGCCGACATCCTGCGCGACGCGGCTGCCGGCATAGGCGGCCTGCACCGCATCGACCACCTTGGCGCCGACCGGCGACTGGCTCGCCCACGCCTCCAGATCGCCGAGCAGCGAGGGCAGTTGCGTGACAAGCGTGTTGAGTTGCTGGCGAAAGGCGACGCCGAACAGCCAGCCGAGAAAACCGATCACCGCCAGCACGGTGACGATCGCCATGCTGAGCGACCGCTTGGGGCCGACCGGCAGGTGATCACGGTAGAGATCGGCGATGGCGTGGATGACGATCGCACCCAGAATGGAGCCAAAGGCGAGAATCAGCAGGTCGCCGGCGCGGTACAGCGCGGCGGTGATGGCGACGATGAGGATGGTGAGGACGACCCGGCGGACATAGCGGGCATCGTCCTCGTCGGGGGTCAGGCGGCTCATCGACCCGCTCCGCACGGATCGCGGACATGATCCGCCAGATAGCCGATCAGCGCCTCGACACGCGCGGGGCGCAACGGGCTGGGCGGCGTGAGCAGGTGGAGGCCGATCGCCGGGGGCGCCCAGTCCGGCAGGATCTCCACCACCCGGCCATCGGCGAGATAGGGCCCGATGATGAAGCCGGGCAGGCGCGCGATGCCGAGCCCGGCGAGGATCGCGGGGACCAGCGCGTCGCCGCTATTGGCGCTGAGCGGTCCTTCGGCGCGGACGGAGACCTCGGCCCCGTCGGCGCGGCGGAAGCGCCAGGGGCCGGCCAGGTTGGAATAGCCGAGCAGCCGGTGTTCGCCCAGTTCCGCCGGATGCGCCGGATGCCCGTGTTCGGCGAGATAACCGGGCGAGGCGATGATGTGGGTCGAGATGCCGCACAGCCGGCGCGCGCGCAGGCTGCTGTCCGGCAGGTCGGCGATGCGCAGCGCGATGTCGAACCCCTCGGCGACGATGTCGATGCGCGAATCGGACAGGCTGAGCTCGATCTCGATCCCCGGGTGCAGCTTCAGGAAATCGGCGAGCAGGGGGGCGATGTTGGCGACCCCGAACGACATGGGCGCGGCGAGGCGGACGCGACCGGTGGGGGCGCTGGCGGCATGGTGGGCCGCCTCCTCGGCGGCGCGCGCCTCGGCCAGGATGCGGGCGGCGTGTTCGGACAACGGCTTGCCCGCCTCGGTCAGCGCGAGGCGGCGCGAGGTGCGGTGGAACAGCGACTGGCCCAGTTGCGCCTCCAGCCGGGTGATCGCCTTGGACACGGTGGCCTTGGACAGGCCGATCGCCTCTGCCGCGGCGCTGAACGAGCGATGCTCGACCACCGCGGCGAAGATCGCCCAGGCTTCCAGATCCGGCAGGCGCATGACGTGACCCCTTGTTGATCCGGCCCATGTTAATACGGGAAACGATCGGTTTCCAGCGTTTCCGTTTACGCGATCGATGGCCTGCTTATCTTGGGGGCAACCAAACGGGAGCATGACATCATGACCACCGACACGCTGAACACCATCGACCGCCGCGCCTTTGATTCGCTCGGCCATGCCGATCACGGCTGGCTGAACGCGCGGCACCATTTCTCCTTCGCCAACTACTACGATCCCGCCCGGATGGGATGGGGCGCAATCCGGGTGTGGAACGACGACGAGATCGCCGCCAATGCCGGTTTCCCGCCGCATCCGCATGCCGATATGGAGATCATCACCTATGTCCGCTCCGGTGCGATCACGCACCAGGATTCGCTGGGTAACAGCGGCCGTACCGCGGCGGGCGACGTGCAGGTGATGAGTGCCGGGACCGGCGTGCGCCATGCCGAATATAATTTGGAATCCGAGACGACGCGCATCTTCCAGATCTGGATCGAGCCGCGCCGTCGCGGTGGCCAGCCGAGCTGGGGTGCCAAGCCCTTCCCCAAGGGCGAGCGTTCCGGTCGGTTCGTGACGCTGGCGAGCGGCTTTGCCGATGACGGCGACGCGCTGCCGATCCGGGCGGATGCGCGGGTGCTGGGCGCGACGCTGAAGGCCGGCGAAAGCGTCGAGCATGCGGTGCGCGAGGGGCGGCATGCCTATCTCGTGCCCGCAACCGGGCGGATCACGATCGACGGTGTCGCGTTCTCCGCCCGCGATGGCGCGGCGCTGAGCGGCGGCCAGCGCGTGACCATCACCGCGGTCGAGGACGCCGAAATCGTCCTTGTCGACGCCGCATAACGTTTCTCGTTCACGTTCAAGGAAACCGACCATGACCAAGGTGCTCGTTCTGTATTACTCGTCCTATGGCCATATCGAGCAGATGGCGGACGCGATCGCCGAGGGTGCCCGTGCCGGCGGTGCCGAGGTGGACATCCGCCGCGTGAAGGAGACCGCGCCCGCCGAGGTGGTCGCCGCCGCGCACTTCAAGACCGATACCGCGCATCCCGAGATCGAGGGGCCGGACGCGCTGACCAACTATGACGCGGTGATTGTCGGCGCGCCGACCCGCTATGGCCGGATGCCTTCCCAGATGGCGGCCTTCTGGGACACGACGGGCGGCGTGTGGATGAAGGGCGGCCTGGTCGGCAAGGTCGGCGGCGCGTTCACCTCCACCGCCAGCCAGCATGGCGGGCAGGAAACGACGTTGTTCTCGATCCTGACCAACCTGCTGCATCACGGCATGACGATCGTCGGGTTGGATTACGGCTTTTCCGGCCAGAACGGCGTCGATGCGGTGAAGGGCGGCACGCCCTACGGCGCCAGCACGATCGCCGACGGCGATGGCAGCCGCCAGCCGAGCCAGGTGGAACTCGATGGTGCGCGCTATCAGGGCAAGCGCATTGCCGAAACCGCGGCGAAGTTGAAGGGGTAACGCCTTTATACCCTCTCCCCTGCGGGCGAGAGGGTATTTGGCGTGCCGCTACTTCCGCTTGCGCTTGCCTTTCCTGGGCTCCGGCGCAGGCGGTGCCGCGGGAATGGGCGGCTGGGCGGATACGGTGACCTTGACCGGGTCCGCCACCGCTGGATTTGCCGGAAAGGCCGCACGCGCCTTGGCGAAGATGAAGCGGGCGCGGGCGGCGCCCGGTGCGGTGGCGCTGGCGCCGACCCAGCGCCAATGCCACGGCTCCCACTTCACCCGCTGCTTGTTGGCGGCGGGGAAGCTCAGTTCGAAGCCGTATTTCGGGCCGTTCGCCATCAGCCAGCGAAAGGCCGGCGTCGCGGCCATGCAGGCTTCGGCATCGGGGCAGTTGGGCGAAGGGCGGACAGCGAAGTCGATCGCATAGCCCGTCGTGTGCTCGCTATGTCCCGGCGGCGCGACGGAGATCGCACGCGACGATGCATCGCCCGGTTGTTCGCGGCAGAAGACATTGCCCTGCCGGATGATCGCGCGGTGGCAGGACAGGCCGCGCAGCGACCCCATGACCGCAGGATCGCCCGCCGCGGCGGCCATTAGCCGCTGGAGATCGGGCAGCATGTCGCGCCGGATCATGCAGCGCTGGCCCGGGGCGAACCCCTCGGGCGCTTCCACCAGTTCGTCGCGCGACACGTCGCCATAGGGGAAATGGCCCAGTACGCGGCCATCGGCGGACGGCTTCAGCCCGGTGCCCTCGCAAATCTGCGCCGCGGCCAGACCGGGGGCGAGAAGAAGCGACAGGAAGGGCAGCATTCGCAGCATCATGATCCACCGGCTCTGGCATGTGCGCGCACTCGGTGGCAAGGGAGCGGCATCATGCATGGTGACCGAGTACTCTTTATCGACGGCGAAGCGCTGGTGATCGACAAGCCCGCCGGGCTGCCCGTCGATCCGCCGCGCGATGGCGCCATCAGTCTGGAAAACCATCTGGATTCGCTGCGCTTCGGCTTCCAGCGCTGGCCGCAGCCGGTGCACCGGCTGGACCGCGACACCAGCGGCTGCCTGCTCCTGTCGCGCAATCCCAAGGCGCATGCGCGCTTTCAGCAGGCGTTCGAGGGCGGGCTGGTCGAGAAGCGCTATCTGGCGGTGCTGGACGGGCTGGTCGAGGGGGAGGGCGTGATCGACCTCGCGCTCGCCAAGGTTTCCACGCGCGAGACCGGATGGCGGATGGTGCCGGATACGAACGGCAAGGCGGCCCGCTCGGGCTGGCGCGCGATCCGGCAGGAGGGCGGGCGCACGCTGGTCGAGTTCCGGCCGGAGACGGGCCGGACGCACCAGATCCGCGTCCATGCCGCCGCGGAGCTGGGCGTCGCGGTGGTCGGCGATCCGGTATATGGGCGCGCGGATGCGGCCGGCATGCTGCTCCACGCCGCGGACCTGAAGATCGACCGCGGGGCCAAGGACCCGATCGTGGCGAGCGCGCCGGTGCCCGAACGCTTCGGAACCTTCGCCGCATAGCTGCCCGATGGTCGCCATTGCCGTTACCCGTTCCATCTCCATCGACAGCGACGAGCTGGTCGAGACGGCGACGCGTTCGGGAGGTGCCGGGGGGCAGCATGTGAACACCACCGATTCGGCGGTGGTGCTGCGCTTCGACGTCGCCGGTTCGCCCAACCTGCCCGACATGGTGAAGCGGCGGCTGATCGAACTGGCGGGATCGCGGATGACGCGGGAGGGCGTGCTGATCCTGCGCGGCGAGTCGAGCCGGTCGCAGCATATGAACCGGGAAGAGGTGCGCGAACGGTTGCTGGCGCTGATCCGCGACGCGACCTTTGTTCAGAAAAAGCGCCGCCCGACCAAGCCGACCCGTGCGTCGCAGACGCGGCGGGTGGACGCCAAGAAGGGGCGCAGCACGGTCAAGGCAGGACGCGGCAAGCCGCGACTGGATTGAAGCCGTCAGGCGGGCGGCAACTGTTCCAGCAGGCGTGGCGACCGATCCTGCCGAACCAGGATGCCGGCGCGGAACGGCGCCTGATGGCGTTCATACCAATCGGCGGGGCAGAAGCCGTCCGGCGGCGCCACGGGGGCCGGCGGTTCGGCGGCGGCGGCCAATGGCACCGTGTCTGGCATTGCGAACTCTCCCATCGGCGCCAAGCTGTACCAAGATGCCAGCGCCGTGCATCCGGAAAAATCCCCGAACTTATCCTTTTGTTGCAAACAGATGAGGCAATGAGGCGGGAGGGCGGTTTGCATCGTGCCGGGGCCGGCCTACATGGCGGCGCATGTTCCAGTTCGATATCGCTGCCGGCTCCAAGGCGGAGCTCTACCGTGACCTGCACGCCGCGCTCGACGCGCTGACCGCGGGAGAGCGCGACGCGATCGCCAACATGGCGAATGCAGCCGCGCTGATCTGGCAATATCTGCCCGCGCTGAACTGGTCCGGCTTCTACCGGATGGTGAAGGGCGAACTGGTGCTGGGGCCATTCCAGGGCAAGGCGGCCTGCATCCGCATTCCCCTGAACAAGGGCGTGTGCGGTGCCGCGGCGGCGAGCGGAGAGACGCAGCGCGTCGCCGACGTCCATGCCTTTCCGGGACATATCGCATGCGATGTGGCGAGCCGGTCGGAACTGGTGGTGCCGATCGTCGTGGACGGCCGGGTGCTGGGGGTGCTCGACCTCGACAGCCCGGTGCCTGACCGTTTCGATGCCGAGGACCAGCAGGGGTGCGAGGCGCTGATGGCGCTGCTGGCCCCCCGGCTTGGCTGAAGGCGTATCGCGCGGCCCAAATCGGGACGGCGGCGGGCGCTTCTCGGCCCAGGCGGGGTCATGGTAAGCAACCTGTAAACCGGCTGCCGCGTTGGCGGGGCTGACAACAGGGAGACAGGCGACCATGCGGACGCTGCTGCTCGCAGGCGCGGGTATCATCACGGCGATCAGTGGCGGTGCACAGGCCCAGCGGGCACCGGGCGCGAGCTATCCGCCGCCGGGTGCGAACGTGCCGGCACCCCAACCGCCCGCAAACCGGCCGAACGTCGGCCACCGCCCGGCGCCGCTCCCTGCCGCCGCCCGGCCGACGGCCGCGCGCTGGGGCAGCATGGTGGATGGCCGCTGGTGGGGCGGCGCGAATGCGCCGGGGGGCTGGAACGCCTATCGTCGCCCGGTGCGCGGCATCGCCTTGCCGCCCTATTGGGCATCGCCGCGGTTCACGGTCAACGACTGGCGCGACTATGGGCTCGACACGCCCGGCCGGGGGCGCCGCTGGGCACGCTATTATGACGATGCGGTGCTGATCGACGATCGTGGCACGGTCTATGACATGGTGGGCGACGTCGACTGGATGGGTGACCGCCGGCGCGACCAGTTCGCGCGCGCCGATCGCCGTGATGGCGACGGCCTGACGGGCTCTGCCATCGGTGCGGTGGCGGGTGGTGTCGCCGGTAATGTGATTGCCGGGCGGGGCAACCGGCTGGGCGGGACGCTGATCGGGGCAGGGGTCGGCGCGGCGGGTGGTTATGCGATCGACCGCTCGCGTTCGCGCAGCCGGGGACGCCGGGCGGAACCCGGATATGACTATCCGGTCGCGCCCGATTACGGGCCCGACTATGCCGACGATTACGGCCCGGGATACGACCCCTATTATGACGACGGCTATCCGCCGCCCCCGCCGCCGGTCGCCCCGGCGGTGACGACGGTGCAGGGCGGTGCGCCCTGGGTCTCGCCCGACGGGCGTACCACGGTGACCACGACCACCGCGGGCGGCTATCCGGCCGGCGGCTATTATTATCCGGGCACGACCACGACGACGGTGGTGGTGCAGAGCGCGCCGGTGGTCACTACCACGACCACCGAGGTGTATGAGGACCGGGTGCGCTACTCACCGCGCAAGGTGGTCCGGCGCAAGACGAAGCTGCTGCGCCGCTGAACGACGCCGCCCGTTCCCCGACGGGAACGGGCCGGTGGCGCTATCGTCCCTCGCGGCCCGCGAAGGTGACCAGGCTTTCCGCGCCGTCCGCGCCGATCGCGGAGACGCCGACGAAGTGATCGTCGACCGGCACCTGCGTCAGCACGGTTTCGGTTTCGGTCACTTCGCGCGACTGGCTCCAGTCCTGCGTGTCGTTGCGGCGCCAATGGACGCGGTAGCGGACCGCACCGGGAACCGCGGCCCATTTCACCGTCGTGTCGCGCGACAGGGCACCGGCGATAGAGGCACTTGCCGGCGCCGCGGGGGCCGCGGCAAGGCGCTGCAGCGTGGCGACATTCACCGCGGTGACCTTGGCCAGATAGGGAAAGTCCATCTTGTCGATCGTGTCGCCATAGGCGGTGCCCGCCTCGGTACGCAGATCCTGATGCTGCGCGTCCCAATCCTCGTTGGCGACCGAGAAGCGGATCGCAGGATAGCCGAGCTTCAGGAACGGTTCGTGATCGCCGCCGCGCCCGAACCGGTCCGGGCGGCGATCGAGAAACACGTCGACCCCGCGCGGGCCGAGCCCGTCGGCGATGCCGTCGATCGCCTTGGCCAGCGCGCGGCTGGGGCCGTCATCCTCGCCACCCTCCGACCGGCGGCGCTGTTGCTGCGCCAGATCCTCGGACGAGCGGATGCCTTCGGAAAAGACGCGCACCCAGCGCGCCTCGCGCTTGCCGCCCTGGCCCATCGTGTTGCCGACGATATCGTTGTTGAGCATCGCCGACACCTGCCAGCCGCGCGTCTTGGCGGTGTCGGCCAGCAGCGTCGCGCCCCACAGGCCCTGTTCCTCGCCGGAAAAGACCGCATAGACGATCGTCGCATCGAACTGCCTGCCGGCCAGCAGGCGCGCCGCCTCCAGCACCAGGGCGACGCCGGAGGCATCGTCATTGGCGCCGGGCGCATCGTCGGTGAAGTTCATCACATCGGTGACGCGGCTGTCGATATGCGCGCCGACGATCACGACGCGGTTAGGATCGCGACCGCGCTGGATGCCCAGCACGTCCTCCACCATCACCCCGTTGGGCGCCCGCGGGCCGGTGAAGGAGCGGTTGATCCGCTCCACGGTGATGCAGCCGCCGCAGGTGGCGCCGATCTCCTGAAACTGCGCCGCCGCCCAGTCACGCGCGGCGCCGATGCCGCGTTTGGGATCGGTGGTAGTCGACAGGGTGTGACGTGTGCCGAAGCCGACCAGGGCGGCGACGCTGGCCTTCAACCGGGGAACGGACGGGGCGGGGGCGGCAGGCGCCGCGGCGGCGAGAAGCAGGGCAGCAATCATGCGGGCGACCGTGCCAAGGTGCGAGAGACGTGGCAACAATCTCCGTCAAAGAGATTGTCAGCTCAGCCGGTCGATCGCCTCCAGGCTGAGCGAGCCGGGGATGATCATGACGGGGACGGGCAGCGCGCCGGCATCGGTACCGGAAAAATGCGCCACCAGCGTGCCGGGTGCGCCGCTGGCCGCCGCGCCCAGCACCAGCGCGGCGATTTCGGGATTGCCCGCGATCATCTCGCGGATGACCTTGGGGCCCTCGCCTTCGCGCACGGTGATCGAGGGGCGCAGGCCCGATTCCTCGAACAGCGTGCCGGCCGCACCCTGCACCAGCGCCTCGGCATGGTGGCGGGCTTCTTCCTCGATCGTGGCCTGTACGCCGCCAAAGGCGATGAACTCCTGCGGGGGAAGCAGGGTCAGGATCTCGACGCCGCCGTTCGTCTTCACCGCACGGCGCGCGGCAAAGCGCAGCGCGATTTCCGCCTCGGGCGTATCGTCCACCACGACCAGATAGATGCGCATGCCATTCCCCTTGTTTGGCCTGTGGATGGCGCCTTCACCCTTTTCGCGCAAGGCCGTGACTTGACCCTGACGGCTTGGGGCGCGAGAGACGGGGCCGCTACGGAATTCGTTTTCCCCGAGAGGACCTCCATGTCGATCGAGATCAAGATGCCTGCTTTGTCCCCGACGATGGAGGAAGGCACGCTGGCCAAATGGCTCGTCAAGGAAGGCGATACGGTGAAGTCCGGCGATATCATGGCCGAGATCGAGACCGACAAGGCCACGATGGAGTTCGAGGCGGTCGATGAGGGTGTGATCGCCAAGATCCTGGTCGCCGAGGGCACCGACAATGTGAAGGTCGGCGCGGTGATCGCCATCCTGGCCGAGGAAGGCGAGGATGCAGCATCCGTCGAGGCGCCGAAAAAGGCCGAAACGCCAGAGCCTACCGATGCCGAGTTCAAGGGCCGTCCCGACCCCAGCGATCCCAACAAGACGGGCAGCGAGGCCAAGCCGGTCGAGCGCACCAAGGAAGAGGCCGAGGATCATGGCCGCCCCGCCGATGCCGGCGCCGCCAAGCCCGCATCCGGTGGTGCTTCGTCGTCGGGCGACCGGGTGAAGGCCAGCCCGCTGGCCCGCCGCATCGCCGCCGACAAGGGGCTGGAACTGTCGGCAATCGCCGGCTCGGGTCCGAACGGCCGGATCGTGAAGGCCGATGTCGAGGGTGCAAAGCCCGGTGCGCAGACCAAGAGCGCCCCGTCGGCGTCGGCACCCGCCGCCGCGCCCGCAGCCGAAGCGCCGGCGGCCGCACCCAAGCCTGCGCAGATCCCGGACATCCCGCATGAGGCGACCAAGCTGTCGAACATGCGCAAGACGATCGCCCGCCGCCTGACCGAGTCGAAGCAGCAGGTGCCGCACATCTACCTGACGGTCGACATCCGCCTGGACAAGCTGCTGCGCTTGCGTGGCGAGCTGAACGCCAGCCTGGAATCGCGCGGCGTCAAGCTGTCGGTCAACGACATGCTGGTAAAGGCGCTGGGCGTGTCGCTGATGGCGGTGCCGAAGTGCAACGTCATGTTCACGCCGGACCAGCTCATCACCTTCCACCGCGCCGACATCTCGGTCGCGGTGTCGACGCCCGCCGGCCTGATCACCCCGATCGTGACCGAGGCGGACACCCGCTCGCTGTCGTCCATCTCGACCAAGATGAAGGATCTGGCCGGGCGTGCGCGCGACAACAAGCTGAAGCCGGAAGAATTCCAGGGCGGCACCGCGTCGATCTCGAACATGGGCATGTTCGGCATCAAGCAGTTCGAGGCCGTCATCAATCCGCCGCAGGGCATGATCCTGGCGATCGGTGCGGGCGAGAAGCGCCCCTATATCATCGACGGCGAACTGGGCGTGGCGAGCGTGATGTCGGCCACCGGCAGCTTCGACCACCGCGCGATCGACGGCGCGGATGGCGCGGAGCTGATGAAGGTGTTCAAGGAGCTGGTCGAGAACCCGCTCGGCATGCTCGCCTGACGCTTGAGCGATGCGTAGCGCGATCGAATTGTTCTACATCGTTGCCGGCCTGGTCGTGGCGCTGGCCATGACCTGGGCCGGCGCCTGGGCCTATCCGCTGGGTCGCGAGGTGATCTGGTGGTGCGGCGCGGCGGCGATGGTGGCGACGATCGCGATGGGCATCGGCCCGCTGCGCCGTGCCCGCGCGATCGATCGCGGGGTGCGGGCATGAGCAGCCTGCCGGGCGTCCTGCCCGATGGTGCGCCGACGATCCGCGTCACCGCGATGCCGGCCGACGCCAACCCTTATGGCGATATCTTCGGCGGCTGGCTGATGGGCCAGATGGACCTGGCCGCAGGCTCGGTCGCGTCGCGCCATTCGGGCGGCCGCGCCGTCACGGTCGCGGCGGAGGGCATGAAGTTCCACCGCCCGGTGATCGTCGGCGACGAGGTGTCGGTCTATGCCACGCTGGTGGCGACGGGCTCCACCTCGATGACGATCGACGTCGAGGCGTGGCGCCGCAGCCGGCACAAGGAAGAAGCCTTCATGGTGACGCAGGCACGCTTCGTCTTCGTCGCAATGGGCGAGGATCGCCAGCCGCGGCGCGTGCCGCCGATGGCCGCCTGAGAGAATAGGGCGGGCGCGAACCCGCCGCCATCTGCATCCGCTCGGGGGGCCGAGCGATCATAAGGAAGATCAACGTGGCTGACACTTACGACCTTATCGTCCTCGGCTCCGGTCCGGGCGGCTATGTTGCGGCGATCCGGGCCGCGCAGCTCGGGCTCAAGGTCGCGATCGTCGAGCGCGAGCGGCTGGGCGGCATCTGCCTCAACTGGGGCTGTATCCCGACCAAGGCGCTGCTCCGCTCGGCGGAAGTCTATCATTACATGACGCACGCCGCGCAGTACGGCCTGTCGGCGGAGAAGCCTTCGTTCGACCTGAGCAAGGTGGTGGACCGCAGCCGCAAGGTCGCGGGCCAGCTCAATGCCGGCGTCAAGGGCCTGATGAAGAAGAACAAGGTGACGGTGCACGAGGGCGTCGGCACGCTGACGGGGAAGGGCAAGCTTTCCGTCCGCCAAGGCGACAAGACCGTCGAGCTGCAGGCCAAGCACATCATCGTCGCCACCGGCGCGCGCGCCCGCGACCTGCCCTTTGCCAAGGCGGACGGCAAGCGCGTCTGGACCTATCGCCATGCGATGGTGCCGGAAGAAATGCCGACCAAGCTGCTGGTCATCGGATCGGGCGCGATCGGCATCGAGTTCGCCAGCTTCTACAACGACATGGGCGCGGACGTGACGGTCGTGGAAATGATGGACCGCATCCTGCCCGTCGAGGATGCCGAAGTCAGCGAGTTCATGGCCAAGCAACTGACCAAGTTCGGCATGACGCTGAAAATCAAGGCCGGGCTGGAAAAGCTGGAAGCGACCGGATCGGGCGTCAAGGCGTCGATCAAGACCGCGGACGGCAAGGTCGAGACGACCGAGTTCAGCCATGCGATCGTCGCGATCGGCATCGTGCCCAACACCGAGAATATCGGCCTGGAGACGCTGGGCGTGAAGACCGAGCGGGGGCATATCGACACCGACGGCTATGGCCGCACGAACGTCGACGGCATCTGGGCGATCGGCGACGTGACCGGCGCACCGTGGCTGGCGCACAAGGCGAGCCATGAGGGCGTGATCGCGGCCGAGGCGATCGCGCAGGCGCTGGGCAACAAGGACGTGCACCCGCATGCGATGGACAAGGGCAACATCCCGGGCTGCACCTATTCGCGCCCGCAGGTGGCCAGCGTCGGCCTGACCGAAGCGAAGGCCAAGGAAGCCGGTTACAGCGTGAAGGTGGGCAAGTTCCCCTTCATCGGCAACGGCAAGGCGATCGCGCTGGGCGAGGCGGAAGGTTTCGTGAAGACCGTGTTCGACGCCAAGACCGGCGAATTGCTGGGTGCGCACATGGTGGGCGCGGAAGTGACCGAGATGATCCAGGGCTATGTCGTCGCCCGCCAGCTGGAGACGACCGAGGCGGAGTTGATGGAAACGGTGTTCGCGCACCCGACCATCTCCGAATCGATGCACGAATCGGTCCTGTCCGCCTATGGGCGCGCCATCCACATCTAAGCCGGCGCACATGCAGCGGCGGGGGCGGGAAGCGTTATGCTTTCCGCCCCTTTTTGTGTGCAGGGCGCTGTTCCGGGCGCGGTCTTTCTGCAATCCTTCCTTTTTTCACCGTGTTTTCTCTCCTTCCTTGTCGGAGCCCCGATGCGACTAGCGATCCTTGCCGCGCTTTTTCTTGCCACGCCGGCGACGGCGGAGACGGTGGTGGTCACCGCGGCCCGGATGCTGGATGTGGAGCGTGGGCGCGTGACGCCGAAGCCGGTCATCACCATCACCGACGGGCGGATCACCGCGATCGGCGGCGTGGTGCCGGCGGATGCCCGGCGGATCGATCTGGGTGACGTGACGATCCTGCCCGGCCTGATCGACATGCATGTCCATCTGGATGCCGACGCACGGATCAGCGGGTATCGCCGCCTTGAATATACCGACAGCTTTTGGGCCGCGGTGGGCGTCGCGAATGCGAAGTCGATGCTGGAGGCGGGCTTTACCACGGTGCGCAATGTCGGCGCGGAGAATTACAACGATGTCGGCCTGAAACAGGCGATCGAGCGCGGCTATGTGCCGGGGCCGCGGATCGTGCCGTCGGGCTATGCGCTGGGGGCCACGGGCGGGCATTGCGACGGGACGGAGAGCCTGCCGCCCAGTTTCCAGGACGTGCCCAATCCGGCGGTGGCGGACGGGCCCGATGCCTATCGCCGGCTGGTGCGGGTGATGCGCAAATACGGGGCGGAGGCAATCAAGATCTGTGCCACGGGCGGCGTGCTGTCCAAGCGCGATGCGCCGGGTGCGCAGCAGATGAGCCTGGACGAGATGAAGGCGGTGGCGGACGAGGCGCACATGCTGGGCATGAAGGTCGCCGCGCATGCGCATGGCACCGCCGGCATCAACGATGCGCTGCGCGCCGGGATCGACACGATCGAGCATGCCAGCCTGGCCGATGCGGAGTCCTTCCGACTGGCCAAGGAGAAGGGCGCCTGGTTCTCGATGGATATCTATGACGACGATTATATCCTGGCCGAGGGCGCGAAGAACGGCGTGCATGAGGAAAGCCTCGCCAAGGAGCGCGCGATCGGACGCAAGCAGCGCGAGACGTTTCGCGATGCGCACCGTGCGGGCGTGAAGATGATCTTCGGCACCGACAATGGCGCGGTCTTTCCGGCCGGGCAAAATGCGCTGCAATTCGCCAAGATGGTGGAATGGGGGATGACCCCGATCGAGGCGATCCGCGCCGCCACCACCAACGCCGCCGCCGCCCTGGCGCGTGACGACGTGGGTGCGATCGCGGTCGGGCGCTGGGGCGATCTGGTGGCGGTGGCCGGCGATCCGCTGGCTGATGTGCGGGTGCTGGAACGGCCGGTCGCGGTGATCAAGGGGGGCGTGCGCGCGAAATGAGGATGTTGCTGACCATGCTGGGGCCGGTGATCGGGCTGGTCGCGCTGACCTTCGTGATGACGTTCGTGCTGCTGGGCGCACGGCTGCGCCACATGAAGGCGACACCGCCGCGCCGGGAGGATTTCGCCAGCGGCGAGGCGGCAACCCGCTATTTCGCCGCGGTCGCACTGCCGGCGGACAATCTGCGCAATCTGTTCGAGATGCCGGTGCTGTTCTACGCACTGGTGCCGCTGCTGCTGATCACCGGGCAGGGCGGCGTCGCGCAGGTATTGCTGGGGTGGATCTATGTCGTGCTGCGTGCGCTGCACAGCCATGCGCATGTCACGGGTTCGACCATCCGGCGCTTCCGCCTGTTCCTGATGTCGGTGGCGGTATTGCTGGCGATGTGGATCGGCTTTGCGATCGACGTGATGCTGTCGCAACCCTGATCGCGGCGCCGGCGTTTTCCCGTCGTCAAAGGAGTTTGATGATGGCGGACGATCACGAGACGATCTGGAAGGATTTCGGCGAAGCGGTGAACATGACGCCCGCCGAGCTGGAGAAGTTTCTGGATACCGACGAGTCGAAGGAGGTCGGCTGGAAGGGCGAGGATGGCGACGGCGCGGGCGAGAGCGTCGGCCACAAGTCGGGCAAGCGGATCGTGGAGATCAAGCGCAAGAAGAAGGCCGACCTGACCGACGACGATTATGCGCACATGAAGAAAGTGGTCGGCTATGTGCACCGCCACCTGAAACAGGGTGGCCCGGCGGACGACAAGGAACACTCACCGTGGCGCTATTCGCTGATGAACTGGGGGCACGATCCGCTGAAGGGGTAGGGCCGTAACTCCTCCCCCGTAGGGGAGGGGAGCAGACAGAGATCAGGCGGCGACGTCGTAGGGCTTGATCTCGCCGGCCAGATAAAGGTTGCGGGCCTTGGCGCGGCTGAGCTTGCCCGAGGAGGTGCGGGGCAGGGTGCGCGGTGGGATCAGCTCGATCACGCAGTTCATGCCGGTGACCGCCCGGACGCGCTCGCGAATTTCCTCACGCAGGCGCAGGCGCTCGGCTTCGTCGGAACTGCGGCACTGGACGAGGACGGCGGGCGTTTCCTCGCCGCCGGGCGTGGTGATCGCGAAGGCCGCGATGTCGCCTGCCTTGAAGCCGGGCAGTTGCTCCACCGCCCATTCGATGTCCTGCGGCCAGTGGTTGCGGCCGTTGACGATGATCATGTCCTTGGCGCGGCCGACGATGTAGATATAGCCGTTGGACATGTAACCCATGTCGCCGGTGTCGAGCCAGCCATCGACCATGCAGGCCGCGGTCGCCTCCGGATCACGGAAATAGCCGACCATCACGGACGGGCCCGAACACCAGACCTTGCCGATCGCGCCCTCGGGAAGCGGCGTGCCGTCTTCCTCGCGGATCTCGACCTTCATATCGCGCACCGGCTTGCCGCAATTGACGATGGCACGGAAACGCTGCGGCCGGCGCTCGTCATTGGCGGCGCCGGAAAGCTGCGTTTCCTCGACCAGTTCGACGCGGATGCCCTCGCCCGGCGGCATGATCGAGACGGCCAGCGTCGCCTCGGCCAGACCATAGGAGGGCAGGAAGGCGGTGGCCGGGAAGCCGGCATCGGCAAAGGCATCGACGAAGCTCTGCATCACGTCCGGCCGGATCATGTCCGCGCCGTTGCCGGCAAGGCGCCAGCGCGACAGGTCGAAGCGGTCGGCGGCCTTGGTCTGGCTGGACATGCGGCGCGCGCAGATGTCGTAGCCGAAGGTCGGCGAATAGCTGATCGAGGTGCCGGTGTTGCGGGTGATGAGGTCGAGCCAGGCGAGCGGGCGACGGGCGAAATCCTCGGTCTTCAGATAATCGGTCGAGACCTGGTTGGCGACCGGCGACAGGAAACAGCCGACCAGCCCCATGTCGTGATACCAGGGCAGCCAAGAGATGCAGCGATCGGTGCCGATCAGCGCCATGCCGTGTGCATGGGCGGCGAGGTTGTTGAGCAGCGCCCGGTGGGTGATCGCCACACCGTGCGGGAAGCGGGTCGAGCCGCTGGAATATTGCAGATAGGCGATCGCCTCCGCATCCGCGCTGGGCAGCGGCGCGTCGGGCGCGGGACGGGTGGCGAATTCGGACCAGTCGATTCCCTCGACCCCGGCGAGCGCGGCGGCTTCGCCCGCCATCGGTGCCAGCTCGGGCGGGTAGATCAGCATGCGCGGATCGCAGGACGAAAGCTGGACGCGGAGTTGTTCGATATAGGAGCCACGGCCGCCGAACGAGGTGGGCAGGGGCAGCGGCACCGGCCACGCACCGGCATAGACCACACCGAAGAACAGGGCGGCGAACTCGGCACCCGTCTCGGCGACGATCGCGATCCGATCCTCGGGCCTGATCCCGGCGGCGATCAGCCGGCGGGCATAGTCCAGCGCATCCCGGCGGAGCTGGGCAAAGGGATAGGGACGCAGCAGCGTACCGCGCGCGTCGTGGAAATTAAGGCCGCGGTTACCCTCGGCCGCGTAATCCAGTGCCTCGCCCAGCGTTTCGAAGTCGGCGAAACGGCGCGGCAGCGCATCCTCGGTCGGCGTCGCGACGGGCGCGCCGGCGTCGTCCTGATGGTGCTGGTTGCTCATGTCCCTTGCCTTCGTTCCTTGCTGCGCCCGCCTGATTGCAGGTCTGTGCGACCGCTTCGATGGCGGCTTTGCACGTTCTCATTCCTGCGTCACTGTGGCACAAACAAGGCGTGTCTGCCGAGCGCCGCCCGCCAAAGCCTTTGGATAATGCCGCATTGGAGCGGCTGGCGCTGCGTTATGTGGAGCGATTTGCGACGACGCGGGGGAAGCTGATCGCGTATCTGCGGCGCAAGGTGCGCGAGCGGGGGTGGGCGGGGGAGCCCGCGGATGCGGCGGCGCTGGCGGATCGGATGGTGGATCTGGGATATGTGAACGACCGGTTGTTCGCGGAGGCGCGGGTGGGGGCGCTGGGGCGGCGCGGGCTGGGGGCGAGGCGGGTGGCGGGGGCACTGCGCGAGGCGCATGTCGGCGAGGCGGACAGCGAGGCGCTCGCCCCGGTGATCGAGGGGCAGGCGATGGCGGCGGCGCTGACCTTTGCCCGGCGCAAGCGGATCGGGCCTTATGGCCGCGGCGAGGCGGACCGGGACGTGCAGCAAAAGCAACTGGCAGCGATGCTGCGCGCCGGACACGATTTCGCGCTTTCCCGCAGGATCGTTGCGTGCGCACCCGGCGATGTCCCTGAAGAGGACGCTTGAGGCCACTGAAATGCGGCTTTTCGTTGCGGCTGCGAAGAAGCATGCTAGCACAGCACCTCAGGGGTGCGATTATGCTTGGTGAAACGCCGCAGGAGCAACACGCCACAGCCGATGGGACGACAGGGGACGTCGTCCGGTTGGCCGGGGTGATCAAATGGTTCGACGTGACCCGCGGCTTCGGCTTTGCGGTGGCGGACGACAGCGCAATCGGCGACGTGCTGGTGCACTTCTCCGTTCTGCAGCCGCACGGCCGGCGCAGCCTGCCCGAAGGGGCGCGCGTCGAGGCGCTGGCGGTGGAGCGCGGGCGCGGATTCCAGGCGCGCGAGATCCTGACGATCGACCTGTCGGGTGCGGTGGAAGAGCCGGCACCCAAGGTGGCGCGCACGCAGGGCGACCGGATCGATCCGGTCGCGCTGGTCGACAGCGCCGGGCCATTCGAGCCGGTGGTCGTCAAATGGTTCAACCGGCTGAAAGGATATGGCTTCTTGGTGCGGGGCAGCGACGGACGCGACGTGTTCGTCCATATGGAGACGTTGCGCCGGGGCGGGATCGCGGCGGTGGAGCCGGACGAGCCGCTGCGCGCGCGCATCGTCGATGGTCGGAAAGGGCCGCTGGCGGTGGTCGTCGAGGGCGATGCCATGGGGACGGCGGCTTGATCCGGTGTCTGGCCCTCCCGGTGGCGCTGGTGCTGGCCGGTTGCTCGGCCGGGGGCGGCGACCGGGACGGTTCCGGCACGGCGCAGGCGGCGGCGAAGACGATCCCCGTCACCGTCCATTCCGCAAGCGGCGAGCATCGTTTCCAGGTCGAGCCGGCGCGCACGGTGGCGGAACAGGCGCAGGGGCTGATGTACCGCACCGACCTGACCCCGGATGGCGGAATGCTGTTCGCGCCCTATCCCCCGGATGGCGGCCCCCCGCGCGAGACGAGCTTCTGGATGAAGAACACGCCGACCCCGCTGGACATCCTGTATATCCGCGCCGACGGCACGATCGCGCGCATTGCGGAGAACACCACGCCGTTTTCGGAGGCGCAGATCCCGTCCGGCGAGCCGGTGGCCGCCGTGCTGGAACTGCTCGGTGGCCGATCGGCCGAGCTGGGCATCGCCGAGGGCGACCGGGTGACGTGGCCGCGTTGATCGCGGTTGAAGGCACGCCCCGCACGGGCTAAGCGCTGTTTCATTATGGGCATCAACCTCAACCCCTTCACCTGGTGGAATGGCGCCACCGTCGGCACCTGGTTCGGCCTGCGCGGCAAGACCAGTGTCGGCGAGGATGCGCTGGGCAACGTCTATTATCAGGGCGGCACCGACACCGCAGGCCGCCCGCGGCGCTGGGTGATCTATAGCGGTTCCAACGACGCCAGCCGGGTCCCGCCCGACTGGTTCAGCTGGCTGCACCATCAGGTGGACGACGTGCCCGACCGCTCGCTGCCCGAGCCGCGTCGCTGGGAAAAGCCGGCGGCGGCAAACCTGACCGGCACGGCGATGGCCTATCGCCCGGCCGGCGCGCTGGAGAAGGGTGGCCGCCGTGCCCCCGCGACCGGCGACTACGAAGCCTGGACGCCCGAGGGGTGAAGACGCGCTGGCTCGCCGGCGGCGTGCTGGCGGCGGCGCTGGGGGTCGGTGGCTGGCTGGGATACCAGGCCTGGACCGGTCCGTCCGCACAGCCCCGAGCGGCCGATCCGTCGGTCAGCCAGCTCGTGCCCGACCGGCCGGGCGCGCCCGGCATCGAAACGGTCGATCCCGAAGCGGGAACGCTGCCCCAGGGCGGCACCCCGATGGCGGAGCGCGTCGCGGTGGTCGGCTTGCTGAACAAGCGGAACGGCGAATCACGCGACCTGAAGCTGAGGCCCGGCCAGGCGGTGCGCGTCGGCGACGCGATCGTGCGCCTGCGCGCCTGCGAGCGCACCGCATCGTGGGAGCAGGAGCAGTTGACCGGCGCCTTCGTGCAACTGGACGTGCGCGGCACCGACCGGCACTGGCGCCGCGCCTTTTCAGGCTGGCTCTACAAGGAACGGCCACAGTTGAACGTGGTGCCGCACCCGATCTACGACGTGTGGACCAAGAGCTGCGCGATGTCCTGGCCCGAGACCGGCCCGGATACGGTGTCGTCGGCGGCACCCGCGCCGCGATCCAGCGCGAAGAAGTCGCCCGCGGCGGACACCCCGGCCGAGGAGGCGCCGGCATCGACCACCCCGGCCAATGCATCGGACAGCAGCGCCATATAACGGGCGCGGCTGACCTCCACCGCGCCCATCGAGGCGAGATGGGGCGTCTGGAACTGGCAATCGAGCAGGGTGAAGCCGCCGCGGCGCAACCGGGCGATCAGCCAGGCGAGCGCGACCTTTGACGCATCGGTGCGGCGGCTGACCATGCTTTCGCCGAAAAAGGCGCGCCCCAAGGCCAGGCCGTAAAGGCCGCCGACCAGCTCGTCGCCAACCCAGCATTCGACCGAATGGGCGAACCCCATCGCATGCAGGCGCCCGAACACCTGTTCGATGCCGGTGTTGATCCAGGTTTCGGGGCGGTCCGCGGCGCTTTCGGCGCACAGGCGGATCATCGCATCGAAGGCGAGGTCGCAGGTGACGTGGAACCGGTCGGCCGCCACCACCTTGCGCAGCGAACGGGACAGGCGGAAACCGTCCAGCGGCATGATCGCGCGCTTGCGCGGCTCCACCCAATAGACGCTGTCGGCATCGCGGCGGTCCGCCATCGGAAAGACGCCGACCGCATAGGCACCGAGCACAAGCTGGGGATCGAGCCGTTCCATCAGCCTTTGGCGATACGGCGCTCGACCTCGCGCCACAAGGCGGCGTAGCCCTGTGCGGCGGCACTGCGCGGGGCGAATCGGCCGACGGCGGCGCGGTGCTCGCCCATCGCCTCCACCACGCTCGCCATCGGGATCGCCGGCCACTCCGGCTGTGCCGCCACCGCATCGGCATGGAGACGGCGGCGGCGATCGACCATGACATGGACCGGCAGAAGCGGCACCCGGCCGCGGACATGGCCGTCCACCACCTCCAGCGCGCGCTGGGCGAGGGCGGAGGGCACTACTGGCACGACCACCAGATCGGCGGCGCGCAGTACCTGTTCGGTGGTTTCGGTCAGCCCCGGCGGGCAATCGAGAATGATGCGGTCATAATCGCCAAGGCCGTCCAGCAGCTTGCCCAGCCGGTTCTTCTTGGACAGGTCATGGAACAGCTGGTCGAGCAGGCGCAGCGAAGCATCGGCACCGATCAGGTCCAGTTGCGGCGTGTCGGTGGTGCGGATCAGCTTGGCGGGAGCGATGTCGCGCGAAAAGATCGCCTGCGCGCGGTCGCCCTTGGCCGGTCCGCCGAGCAGCCAGGTCGCCGCGGCCTGGGGATCGAGGTCCCACACCAAGGTCCGCCGCCCCTGGCTGGCCGCGCACCAGGCAAGGTTGACCGCCATGCTGGTCTTTCCCACTCCGCCCTTCAGGCTGTAGATCGCGATCGTCTTCACAAGGCCCCCTGACGCCCGTGCCCCGCCGGTTTCGGCAAAGAAAAAGGTCGGCGGAAGCTATCTCCCGCCGACCTCACATGGATCAAGCTGTTTCGTGACCGCGATCAGACGTGGCAGGTCTGCGCGGGCTTATCCGGGGTGGTCAGGGTGATGTTCTTCTCGTCACCCGTCAGCTTCCAGCCGCCATCGGCGGTCAGCGGCTGGCCGGCCTCCGGAGCGGTCAGGCGGACCGGGGTCTCGCCTTCCTTCAGCCGGACATTGGCCAGCTTGTCGCCTTCGAAGAAGGTGACGAAGGCGAGGCTGTTGTCCTTGCAACGGAAGGTCTTGTCCGCCTTGATCGCCGGCGGCAGCTCGACGGGGGCGCGATTGGCGAGAGTGGTCGCCATGGGATCGGGATTGGCATCCACGACTTCGGGTTGAGCGGGCTGCGAGTTGCATGCGGCAAGCGCGAGCAGCGAGGCAGCGGCGACGGAGAGGGGAAGGAGGCTCTTCATAGCGGTCCGCTGCTTCGCGCATGCAACATGGTTACGTCAAGATGGCAGACGCTTTCCGATGGGTGCAAAGCGGCTTAGCATGGTGCTCGGAGAGCGGATCATGGTTGAGCGAATCGGCAGCTACGCAGCCTTCTGGCCCTATTACCTGCGCGAGCATCGCCGGCCCGCGACACGGGCGCTGCATTATGCGGGCACCGCGCTGACCCTGCTGTGCCTGGCCGCGGCGATCGCGATCGGGGGATGGTGGTGGCTGGCGGTGCCGGCCGCGGGCTATGGCTTCGCATGGACCGCCCATGCCCTGGTGGAGCGGAACCGGCCGGCGACGTTTCGCCACCCCTGGTGGTCGCTGGTCAGCGATTTTCGTATGTTCTTCCTGTGGATGACCGGGCGGCTGGGCCCGCATCTGGCGCGGGCGGGCTTTGCCGGCGAATAGTATCGCTCGCTTGCCGGGCGGGGTCCGAGGCGCCATCTAGCGCGCCATGCATATCATTCCCGACACTCTGGCGCTCATCGGCAACACCCCGCTCGTGCGGTTGAAGGGGCCGAGCGAGGAAACCGGGTGCGACATTTTCGGCAAGTGCGAGTTCGCCAATCCCGGTGCCAGCGTGAAGGACCGCGCGGCGCTGTTCATCGTCGAGGATGCCGAGGCGCGCGGTGCGCTGCGTCCCGGCGGCACGATCGTGGAGGGCACCGCGGGCAATACCGGCATCGGGCTGGCGCTGGTGGCGAATGCCAAGGGTTATCGCACGATCATCGTGATGCCCGAGACGCAGAGCCGGGAGAAGATGGACACGCTGCGCGCGCTCGGCGCCGAGCTGGTGCTGGTACCGGCCGCACCCTATTCCAGCCCGTGCCACTTCGTGCACACCTCGCGCCGGATCGCCGAGGAAACCGAAAATGCGGTGTGGGCGAACCAGTTCGACAATATCGCCAATCGCCGGGCGCACATCGTCGGCACCGCCGAGGAGATCTGGGCACAGATGGAGGGCCGAATCGACGGCTTCACCTGTGCGGTGGGAACGGGGGGGACGCTGGCCGGCGTAGGCCTGGGGCTGAAGGCGCGGGACGAGGGGGTGTGCATCGCGCTGAGCGATCCGCATGGCGCGGCGCTCTACGATTATTATGCGCATGGCGAGTTGAAGGCGGAAGGATCGTCCGTCGCGGAGGGCATCGGGCAGGGCCGGATCACCGCCAATCTGGAGGGTGCGCCCGTCGATACGCAGTTCCGAATCGCCGATGGCGAGGGCTGGCACTGGGTGCGCCGCCTGCTCGACGAGGAAGGGCTGTGCCTGGGCCTGTCGTCGGGTATCAACGTCGCGGGTGCCGTGGCGCTGGCGCGGCAGCTGGGGCCGGGCAAGCGCATTGCGACGATTCTGTGCGATACCGGCTTTCGCTATCTGTCGACGCTGCACGATCCGGCATGGCGCGCTGCCAAAGGGCTTTAAGGAAGGGCGCGATCCTGCTGCATCGAGGCAAGAATCGACAGGACCGCGATGATGCGTTAGTCTTGTCCGACCAGATGAAGTCTCCCGATCCCCATCAAGCGATGCAGCGCGTCAAGGTCGGCATGATCGGCCTGGCAGCCGTCGTGCTGCTGATCGCCCTTGCCAGCACGATCCTGGCCTCGCTCAGCCGCGACCAGCCGGCGGGCGTCGCGGCGCAGCCCGATATTGCGGCCAATGTCGCGGCGGGGAACGAGACGGCGCTGCCCAACGAACCGCTGGCCGAACTGGGCATCTCCCCCAGCGTGAACGCGCAGGTTGCCGTCGACGACCGTTGATACGGTCGGCCGAATCCGCGCCGATGACCGGCGGGACATACGAATTTCCGAACAGCGGGACGCGGCGGGAAAACTCGGGATCCGGGTGCGAAACCCGCGCGGCAGCGTGGTTTTCGGCGGCCGTGACCGGTGCGCCATGTGGCGCATTCCCCGAATTGCCAGCTGATCCCAGCCCATTTTAAGGGCGTTTCCCCGGCCATCCCCAAAAATCCCGTTGCTTCCCCGCCATGCGCATAGTAAATCCAAATCAACAGAGGGGCAGGCTCACTGTTGGCTATTTCAACGCGTCGAAAAGCGGTTTTCGGCATGGTGAGGCCGTGCGCGCCAGTGCGAGGTTCGCGTGTCCGAAAGGGGTTTGTATCAGGGAAGCGGTATCGGACTTGTCGATGACAAGGGTCGGGTCGCGATTCCGAACGCCCTGCGCTCCACCCTGGCCCAGAACGCGCCGCGCCCCGACGGCAAGGATGGCGGCACCATCATCATCGCCGTTCACGAAACCGAGCGCTGCCTGATCGCCTATGACCCCGCCTATGTCGCCGTGCTGAAGAAGGAGCTGGACGCGCGGACCGAGTTGTCGCGCGGCGCGGATGGCCGCATCGACTATAACATCAAGCGTGATCTGGCGAACGGCGAATCGGTGCCGTTCGACGGGTCCGGGCGCTTCATCATGCCGGGCTTTCCCCGCTTCCACGCCGGCATAAAGGGTCATGCCTTTTTCTGGGGCACGTTCGACTATATCGAAATCTGGGACCCCAGGACGCTGGTCGATACGCCGGGCCTGCCGGCGAAGATGATCTCCGCCGCGCAGTATCACTGCATGGAAAAGGGGATCGCGTTGTGACCGCGATTGCGCATGATGCCCCGCACATCCCCGTCCTGCTCGATGAGGTCCTCGACGCGCTCGCCATCCTGCCCGGCGAGACGCATGTCGACGGCACGTTCGGAGCGGGCGGCTATACCCGCGCCATGCTGGGGCAGGGCGCGGCGGTGATCGCGTTCGACCGCGATCCCGATGCGATCGCGGGCGGCCAGTCGCTTGCGGCGGCCGAGCCGGGGCTGACGCTGGTCCATGCAGACTTCTCCGGCATGGAGGCGGCGCTCGCTGCACCGGTCGACGGCGTGGTGATGGATATCGGCGTCTCGTCGATGCAGCTGGATCAGGCCGAGCGCGGCTTCTCGTTCCAGGCGGACGGGCCGCTCGACATGCGCATGGCGCAGAGCGGGCTGTCGGCGGCGGATTTCCTGAACACGGCCGACGAAGACCAGATCGCCGACATCCTGTACCAATATGGCGACGAGCCCAAGTCGCGGCGGGTGGCGCGTGCGATCCTCGCGGCCCGGCCGCTGACGCGCACCGGCGAACTGGCCGCGGTGGTGCGCCGCGCGCTGGGCCATCGCCCGCACGAGAAGAAGGATCCGGCGACGCGCGCCTTTCAGGCGATCCGCATCCATATCAACCGCGAGTTGGACGAACTGGCCGAGGGGCTGGCGGCGGCCGAGCGCGTGCTGAAGCCGGGCGGGCGGCTGGCGGTAGTGACCTTTCACAGCCTGGAGGACCGCATGGTGAAGCGGTTCCTGCGCGAACGATCGGGCGCGATGCCGGGCGGGTCACGCCACCTGCCAGCGCAGGTTCAGGCAAAAGCGCCCAGTTTCGAGATGGTTGGAAAAGCGATCCGCGCGAGCGAGGCCGAACTGGCCCGGAATCCGCGCGCACGATCGGCGACCTTGCGGGCGGCGCGGCGGACGGCCGCGCCGGCATGGGGCAGTTGGGGGACACGGGAGTTGGGCGAATGACGGCGGCGTATCGGTTGAAAGGTCTGGGATGGTTCGGCAGCTGCGTGGCAGTGGTGCTGGGCTTCTACCTGGTGTCGCTGCAGGTCGCGGCCGAGCGCAAGAAGCTGGATGACGTCAACACGCGCATCCGCAATGCCGAGCGCGACATCCGCGCGCTGGAGACGGAGTTCGACACGCGCGCGAACCTCGTTCAGTTGGAGAAGTGGAACGGCGACACGCTGGCGCTGACCGCACCGGTGGCGGGCCAGTTCGTGGCCGACGAGGTCGCACTCGCCTCGCTGGACGTGACGCGCGGCCAGGCCGGCGGCGCAATCCAGACCGCCGCCC
>NZ_JALNUQ010000042.1:0-37362 GCF_026540875.1 Sphingomonas sp. GM_Shp_2 | reverse complement strand
GATGCTGACCGCGATCCGCGAACTGGTGGAGCAATTGTCGTCCAACCCCGCGGACCCGGCGGACCGGGTATTCCTGGCGGAGACGACGCTGTCGCTGGTGCTGACCGCGCTGGGGCAGGCGTTGATCGGCCAGCAACTGGCCGCGGCCCTGGGGCTGGATGGCGAGGCGGCACGCGGGCTGGCGCTGCGCCATCTGCTGGCGGCGCACGACGCACAAGGCGTGCCGCGCCCGTCACAGGATTGACGCTCCCCAAGAGGGGCCGCTTCGGCTAAGGGGCGAGCCATGCATTTTCTCGATCAAGCCAAGATTTACGTCCGCTCCGGCGCCGGTGGTCCCGGTGCCGTCAGTTTCCGTCGTGAGAAGTTCATCGAATATGGTGGCCCTGACGGGGGACATGGCGGCAAGGGCGGCGACATCGTGTTCGAGGCGGTGGCCGGGCTGAACACGCTGATCGACTTCCGCTACACGCAGCATTTTCGCGCACCGCGCGGACAGGGCGGTTCCGGGTCGAACCGCACGGGCGCCGGCGGCGAGGATCTGGTGATCAAGGTGCCGGTCGGCACGCAGGTGCTGTCCGAGGACAAGGAAGAGGTGCTGATCGACTTCACAAAGGTCGGGCAGCGCGAGATATTCCTGCGCGGCGGTGACGGCGGACGCGGCAATGCCAGCTACAAGACCTCCACCAACCGCGCGCCACGCCAGCACGGCACCGGCTGGCCGAACGAGGAGGCGTGGGTGTGGCTGCGCCTGAAGCTGCTGGCGGATGCCGGGCTGGTCGGCCTGCCCAATGCCGGCAAGTCGACCTTTATCAATGCCGTCACCAATGCGCAGGCCAAGGTCGGCGCCTATGCCTTTACCACCACCCGGCCGCAGCTGGGGGTGGTGCGGCACAAGGAACGCGAGTTCGTGGTGGCCGACATTCCCGGCCTGATCGAAGGGGCGGCCGACGGTGCCGGGATCGGCGACCGTTTCCTGGGCCATATCGAGCGGTGCCGCGTGCTGCTGCATCTGGTCGATGCCAATGACGAGGACGTGGCGGAAAGCTATCGCATCGTGCGCGACGAGCTGGAGGCTTACGGCGCCGGGCTGATCGACAAGCCGCAGATCGTGGCGTTGAACAAGATCGATACGCTGGACGACGAGCTGATCGAGGCGCTGTCCGCCGAGCTGGCCGAGGCGAGCGGCGCGGATGTAATCCCGCTGTCGGGCGCGAGCGGCATCGGTGTGGACTGGGTGCTGGACAAGCTGCTGGAGGCGATGGGGCCGCCGGCGGACGCACCGGTGAATGACGATGGCGAGGAAGATACCGTGGAGTGGTCGCCGATCTGACCGGTGAAGCGCTTCCCGCAAACACCGCGTTTGCGGGAAAGCGCCCCAGTCCCGACCCCTCCCCGGCCAAGGGGAGGGGTTTTTTGTATCAGCCGACCATGTCTTCCAGTTCGCGGCCGCGGGTTTCGTGAACCATGGCGCGGACGAAGAAGAACGAGACGAACGCCGCGGCGGTGTAGCCCATATAGGTGATCGCCAGACCCGGCGAGACGACCAGCGACGGGAAGCTGACCGAGATCGCCGCGTTGGCGATCCACTGCGCAAAGCCCGACACCGCAAGCGCGGAGCCGCGGATCTGGTTCGGGAACATCTCGCCCAGCATCACCCACATCACCGGGCCCCAGCTGACGTTGAAGAACACGACGTAGAGATTGGCCGCGACCAGCGCGATGATGCCGGAATTGCCCGGCAGGCTGACCGCACCCGACGCGTCGGTAACGGCGGTGGAGAAGGCCCAGGCGACCGTCGCCAGCGTGACGGTCATCCCTGCCGAGCCGACGAGGAGCAGTGGCTTGCGCCCGATCTTGTCGATCAGCGCGATGGTGAGCAGGCAGGCGCCGATCGACAGCGCACCCGACAGGATGTTGATCTGAAGCGCATTGTCCTCGGTAAAGCCGACCGCTTCCCACAAGGTCGCGCCGTAATAGAAGACGACGTTGATGCCGACCAGCTGCTGGAACACGGCAAGGCCGATGCCGACCCACAGGATCGGGCGGATGCGGCCGGTGGTGCGGTCACGCAGGTCGGACAGGCGCGGCTTGTGCTGGTCACCGGCGAGGCTGGCGCGGATGTCGGCGACCTTGCGGCGCGCGGTTTCGGTGCCGAACAGGCGGGCCAGCACGGTTTCCGCCTGCGCATCGCGGCCACGGACCACCAGATAGCGCGGGCTTTCCGGAATGAAGAGCAGCGCGACCAGATAGATGGCGGCGGGCACCACCTGAAGCCAGAACATCCAGCGCCAGGCGGGGAAGCCCAGCCAGAATTCGGCGGTGGAGCCACCGGCCCAGCGTGCCAGCGCGAAATTGGCGACGAACGCGCCGGTCAGGCCGGAAATGATCATCACCTGCTGCACGCTCGACAGGCGGCCACGGATGCTCGCGGGGGTCACTTCGGAGATGTAGACGGGCGAGGTGACCGATGCCGCACCGACGCCGAGACCACCGATGATCCGCGCGATGATGAAGATCGCCGACGAACCCGCCGCGCCCGCCATCACCGCGGACACCAGGAACAGGACCGCGGCCAGCATCATGGTGTTGCGCCGCCCGATCAGGTCGGCGAGCCGCCCGGCGGTGAAGGCGCCGATCGACGATCCGACAAGGATCGCGCCGACATTGATGCCGATGCCGAGCCGGCCGAGATCGAAGGCCGCCTCGATCCCCTTTTGGGTGCCGTTAATGACGCCCGAATCATAGCCGAACATGAACCCGCCGATCGTCGCCACGGCGACGATGAGCGAGATCAGGCCCGTATTGTGCCTGCCTTCCACGTGTCGATCCTTCCCTTGATCCTGCCGTGTCGCCGTCTGTCGGGCGGATGGGCAGGCGTGTCATAATAAGTCCGGGCAGCCCTCACCCTTGCGCGGCAAAGCCGGGTGGGAAGGGCGAGGGCGGCCCGATCGTCAGACCTTTGCGCGCAGCACCGGCTTGCCGGGCGTGTCGACGCGGAAGGTGAAGATGTCGCCGGCCTGCGGCTGTTCCGCCAGCTGCTCGGGCGACAGGCCCTGCCGCGCGGTGGTGGCATAGGCGGTGCGTCCGTCCGGGCCGCCCAGCGCCACCTTGGTGATGTTCGACACGGGGAAGCGCACCTCGTGCGTCATGGTGCCGTCGGGCGAGAAGCGGCGCGCGGCCGATCCGCCGAAGAAGCCGACCCAGACGCCGCCCTCCGCATCGCAGATCGCACCGTCGGGATGGCCATGCTCGTCGCCGAAGGTGAGAAAGGGGCGGGCAGGCGCCAGCGTCCCGTCCGCGTTGATGGCGTGGGCGACGATCGTCTTGCCCAGCGTATCGACATGGTAGAGGACGGTATCGTCCGGCGCGATGGCGGGGCCGTTGGTGATGCACACCTTGTCCGCCTCGGCCTCCGAAACCGTCCCGTTCTCGAACCGGTAGAGCTGGCCGCTGTCGGCGCTTTCGTCATTGTCCATCGTGCCGAACCAGATGCGGCCCTGGCCGTCCACCGCCGCGTCGTTCAGCCGGTTGGCGGGCAGATGCGGCTCGATCTCGGCAAGCCGCTCGAAGGTGCCGGTTTCCGGGTCGAAATGATGCGGGCCCGATTGCAGCCCCGCGACGAAGCCGCCGCGCTCCGCCGGCACGACCCAGCCGACCATTTCCGGCGCGGCCCAGTCGTCGCGCGTGTCGGTGGCCGGATCGTAGCGATAGATACGCTGCTGCTTGATGTCGACGAACCACAAGGCGTCGTCGACCCAGATCGGGCCCTCCGCCAGCGTCGCCCCGACGGTCAGAAGATGTTCCGCGTTCATCGCCACCCCGCATCGATAAAATAGTCGTGGCCAGTACACATTTTTGCGTCGTCCGATGCAAGGAACAGCACCAGTGCCGCCACGTCCGACGGCTGGATGCGGCCATCCAGGCACTGGGCGGCGACGATTTCCGCCTCGCCCTCGGGCGTGTACCATTTTTCCTGTCGCGGCGTCTGGACGTTGCCGGGGACGATCGTGTTGACGCGGATGTTCTGGCGACCCAGGTCGCGGGCCAGGCTGCGGGTCAGCCCCTCGATCGCGGCCTTGCACGTCTGGTAGAGGACGAGGTCGTTCAGCGCGAGGTGCCAGCTGATCGACCCGAAGTTCAGGATCGATCCGCCCCCGGCGCGCTTCATGGCAGGCAGCACCGCCTTGGCCGCGAAGAACTGGTGACGCAGGTTCACGTTCAGCCGCTCGTCCCAATAGGCGGGCGTCACGTCGTCGATACCGTGGCGGTCGTCGTTGCCGGCATTGTTGACGAGGATGTCGACCCCGCCCAGCGCCGATTCCAGCTCGGCAAAGACGCGGGCCAGATCGTCCAGATCGGTCAGGTCGCAGCGGCGGAACACCGGGGCATGCGCCGCCCCCGCGCCCAGCCGCATGACCAGTGCCGCGCTCGCCTCCTCGGCGATGTCGACGAAGCCGACGCGCGCCCCTTGCGCGACGAACGCCTCGACCAGTCCTTCGCCGATGCCGGAGCCACCGCCGGTGACGATGACCCGCTTGCCCGCAAGGCTAGGATAGACGGCGCGATTGTTCATGTCGTTCATGCCGAAAGCAGGCCGCGCGCGCCGAGATTGCGCATCAGGTCGCCGATCCCGAAGGACCAGGCGGGCGCGGCCTTGGAGGTGGTGACGGTGTTGGTGAGCGTGCCGAGGCGCGGATTGCTGATCGTCACCACGTCGCCCGTCTTGTGGGTGAAGCCGCGGCCGGGTTCGTCACGGTCCTGGGTCGGTGCGAACAGCGTGCCGAGGAACAGGACGAAGCCGTCGGGATAATGATGCTCGCTCACCGCCTGCGCCAGCAGGTCCTGCGGATCGCGGCTGATCTCCGACATCGAGCTGGCCCCGTTCAGCACATAGCCGTCGGTGCCCTCGATTTTGAGCGACACCTGGCTCGACCGGACATCGTCCATGGTGAAGCCGTCGTCGAACAGGCGGATCAGGGGGCCGAGCGAGCAGGACGCGTTGTTGTCCTTTGCCTTGCCCAGCAGCAGCGCCGAGCGCCCCTCGAAATCGCGCAGGTTGACGTCGTTGCCGAGCGTCGCGCCGACGGCGTGTGCGTGCGCATCGGCGACCAGCACCACCTCCGGCTCCGGATTGTTCCAGGTCGAATCGGAGCGCACGCCGATCTCCGCGCCGTCGCCGACGGTGGAGAGAACCGGGCTCTTGGTGAAGATCTCCGCATCCGGGCCGATCGCGACCTCCAGATATTGCGACCACATGCCGCCTTCGATCAGCGCCTGCTTCAGGCTGGCCGCCTCGGGCGAGCCGGGGACGACCGAGCGGATGCTGCCGCCCAGCGCCGCTTCCAGCCGCTCGCGCACCGCCGCCGCCGCGGCATAGTCGCCGCGGGCCTGTTCCTCGATCACGCGCTCCAGCGCGGACACCGCGAAGGTGACGCCGGCGGCCTTTACGCATTGCAGGTCGATCGGGCTGAGCAGGGTCAGCGCGTCCTGTTCGGCCAGGTCGCCCAGCGATTCGCCCTGCGCCGGGTCGATCGCGCCGGCGTCGATCAGCGCGGCGACCGTGGGGGCCACGCGGCTCATGTCGATCAGTTCGCCGCGTTCGACCAGCACGGGGCAGGGGCCCTCGCCACGGTCGATGCGACCGAGAAAGCGCCCTTCACGCCAGTCGGCCGGCAGCGATGCGATCAACGCGTCAATTTGGTGCAACACCTGTTCCCCTCCGTCTCTGTTAGCGGTATCGGTCGCATCCGAAGAGCCGTCAAGTGGGCGGAAAATCTATAGGAGGGACAAGGGGATGCCGGCAAACGGACGATGGATGACGGCGATCGCGGCCGCTTTGCTGACGACGACCGGGGTGACAGCGCAGACCGTGCCGGCACCGGGTGCGGCCCCGAGTGCGGCCCCGGGTGCGGCAACGCCGATCCCGAAGCTGGTGAGCAAGAATGGCCGCCACGCGCTGCTGGTCGATGGCGCGCCGTTCCTGATGCTGGGTGCACAGGCGCATAATTCCAGCAACTATGCCGCGTCGCTGCCCAAGATCTGGCCGATGCTGGATCGCATCCACGCCAATACGCTGGAGATACCGATCGCGTGGCAACAGGTGGAGGCGCAGGAGGGCCGGTTCGACTTCTCCTATCTCCAGACGCTGCTCGATCAGGCGCGCACGCATGACAAGCGCGTCGTGCTGTTGTGGTTCGGGACGTGGAAGAACACGTCGCCCAGCTATGCCCCCGACTGGGTGAAGCTGGACAATCGTCGCTTCCCGCGCGCCAAGACGAAGACCGGCGAGGATCATTACGTCCATTCGCCGCACGGACGCGCGACGCTGGAGGCGGACAAGCGCGCCTTCGTCAAGGTGATCGAATATCTGCGCGATCACGATCCGCAGAATACCGTCATCATGGTGCAGCCGCAGAACGAGGTGGGCAGCTACCGCAACCCGCGCGATTACGGCGCGGAGGCCAATCGCCTGTTCGCGCAAGGTATTCCCGCGGCGCTGGCCAGGAAGACGGGCAAGCGCGGCACCTGGACGCAGGCGTTCGGGGATCAGGCGGACCGCGCGTTCAACACCTGGTACACCGCGTCCTTCGTCAACGCGATCGCGGCCGCCGGCAAGGCGGTGAAGCCGCTGCCGATGTACGTCAACGCCTCGCTGGCCGGGCCGTCCAACGTGCCCGACCCGATGGGCGTGGCCAGCGGCGGTCCGCAGCAGGACGTGCTCGACATCTGGAAGGCGGCGGCGCCCGCGATCGATTTCGCCGCCCCCGACATCTATGATCGCTCCAGCACCAACGTGATCCAGTATCTGGATAAATATGCCCGGCCCGACAATGCGCTGATGGTGCCGGAAATCGGCAACTCGCGCGATTTCGGGCGGTATTTCTATGCGACGATCGGTCGCGGCGGGATCGGCTTCGCGCCCTTCGGCATCGATGACACGGGCGCGTCCAACTATCCGCTGGGTGCCAAGCAACTGGACGATGCGACGCTGGATGCGTTCGCGCTGCCCTATGAAATGCTCGGCTCGATCGCGCGCGACTGGGCCCGGATCGCGGCCAGCCGCCCGACCTGGGGCACCGCCAAGCCGGATGACGGCGCCGCGCAGAAGACGGTGATGGGCCAGTGGGCGATCACGGTGAACTGGGGGCTGTGGCAGTTCGGCCAGGCGGACTGGACCTGGTTGAAGGCCGATCCGACCCCCTGGGGCAAGGAGCCGGTCGGCGGGGTCGCGGTCGCGCAACTGTCCGACGACGAATTCCTGGTCGTGGGCGACCATGCCCGGATCAGCTTCGGCTCCGCGCCCGGTGCGCCGCCGAACGGCATGACCCTGCGCGTCGAGGAAGGCACGTTCCAGGACGGCAAATGGGTGATGCACCGCATCTGGAACGGCGACCAGACAGATTACGGCATCAATCTGGTCGATCGGCCGCAGGTGCTGAAGGTGACCATGGGGCGGTATCGCTAAAGGCACCGGGACAACAGGGGAGTAGGGTGATGAAGGGCATGATGATCGCAGCGCTGCTTGCCGGTAGCGCTATCACGTCTGCGCATGCGCAGACCGGGGCGGGGCGGTACGAGAAGGTCGATGGCGGGATCGCAGTGACGCCGGCCGGCGGCCCGTCCGCGCGGGTGACGCTGACTGTGCACGGCGACGGGATCATCCATGTGATTGCCGCGCCGCGCACCTCGCTGGGTGCGGTGCAGGCCGAGAGCCTGATGGTGCCGCAGGCGTCGGCGGCGGGTGCGTTTACCGTGCGCGAGGCGGGCGGGCATGTCATCCTCGCGGCGGCGCGCACCACCGCGGATGTCGATCTCGCGACCGGCCGCGTCCGCTTCACCGACGCGCAAGGGCGCGAAACGCTGGCCGAGGCGGGCGCGGCGTCCTTTGCCACCAATCTGGTCGACGGGCGGCAATATGTCACCGCGTCGCAGCAGTTCAATCGCGGCACCGACGAGGGCTTTTACGGCCTGGGGCAGCACCAGAATGCGCAGATGGATTATAATGGCGAGGACGTCGAACTCGCCCAGCACAATATGGACATCGCGGTGCCCTTCGTCGTGTCGACGAAGAATTACGGCCTGTTGTGGGACAATGACGGCATCACCCGCTTCGGCAACCCGGCGCCCTACACGCTGGTCGGACAGGGCGGGGGCGGCACCTTGCGCGTCACCAGCGGCGGCAAGCCGGGCTTCACCGCGCGCTATTATCTGGGCGGCAAGCTGGCGGTGACGCAGCAGGAAGCGACGATCAACTACCAGTATATCCGCGACCAGGCGAAATGGCCCGCCGCGGCCAAGGCGCAGACCACCGCGGCGACCGGCGGGCAGAACACCGCGGGCAATGCGGTGCAAACGCAAAAGGTGGTGTGGACCGGCCGTGTGACTCCCGACAAGGGCGGCGTCCACAAGTTCCAGCTCTACGGCTCCAGCTATTTCAAGGTCTTCGCCGACGGGCGCGAGGTGCTCAATCGCTGGCGGCAGAACTGGAACCCCTGGTACCACAATTTCGACCTGCCGATGACCAAGGGCAAGGCGGTCGACCTGCGCATCGAGTGGGAGCCCAATGCCGGCTATATCGCGCTCCTCCACAACGACCCGCTGTCCGAGGCGGATCGCCATTCGCTGTGGATGACCAGCGAGGTCGCGCGCGCGGTGAACTACTGGTACGTGCCCGGCCGCGACATGGACGACGTGATCGCCGGCTATCGGCAACTGACCGGCAAGGCCGGGATGATGCCGAAATGGGCCTATGGCTTCTGGCAGTCGCGCCAGCGCTACAACACGCAAGACGAAGTGGTCGGCGTGGTCGAGCGCTACCGCGCGCTGAACATCCCGATCGACAATGTCGTGCAGGACTGGTTCTACTGGCCCGAGGACGCCTGGGGCAGCCATGATTTCGAGAAATCCCGCTTCCCCGATCCCAAGGGGATGGTGGACCGGCTGCACGACCTGCACGCCCGCTTCATGATCTCGGTCTGGCCAAAATTCTACCCGACCACCGAGAACTACAAGGAACTGGCCGCCAAGGGGCTGACCTATCAGGGCAACCTGAAGATGGGCAATCGCGACTGGGTGGGCAAGGGCTATGCCAACACCGATTACGATCCCTATTCGGCGCAAGGTCGCCAGATCTTCTGGCGGCAGGTGCGCGACAAGCTGGGGACGATCGGCACCGACGCATGGTGGCTGGATGCCAGCGAGCCCGACATCCATTCCAACCTGTCGATCGAGGAGCGGCTGGCGGTGATGGGGCCGACGGCACGCGGGCCGGCGGCGGAATATTTCAACAGCTTCCCTCTGGTGCACGCGACCGGCGTCTATGACGGCTGGCGCAAGTTCAAGCCGGACGTGCGCCCCTTCATCCTGACCCGCTCCGGTTTCGGCGGATTGCAGCGGACGGGCTCGGCGGTGTGGTCGGGCGACGTGGCCAGCCGGTGGTACGATCTGCGCGCGCAGATCTCGGCCGGCGTCAACGTCTCGCTGTCGGGCATCCCCAACTGGACGCATGATATCGGCGGGTTCGCGCTGGAGGATCGCTTCTCCACCAAGACGCCCACCGCCGCCGATCTGGACGAATGGCGCGAGCTGAACCTGCGCTGGTTCCAGTTCGGCGCGTTCACCCCGCTGTTCCGCAGCCATGGCGAGGCGCCGTACCGCGAGATCTACGAGATCGCGCCCGAGGGTTCGCCGATGCGCGCGTCGATGGTCTGGTACGACCAGCTTCGCTACCGCCTGATGCCCTATATCTACACGGTCGCCGCCGACACCTTCAACAAGGACGGCAGCATCATGCGCGGGCTGGTGATGGACTGGCCGGAGGATCGCACCGCTCGCCAGGTGGACGACCAGTATCTGTTCGGCGACGCCTTTCTGGTCGCGCCCGTCACCGAGCACAAGGCGCGGACCCGCTCCGTCTATCTGCCGGGGAATGGGCTGTGGTACGATTTCGCGACCGCACAGGCCTATCGCGGCGGCGGGCGGGTGAGCGTGGCCGCTCCGTACGAGCGGATGCCGCTGTTCGTGCGCGCCGGCGCGATCGTGCCGATGGGGCCGGTGACGCAATATGTCGACCAGCAGCCCGGCGCACCGCTGACCATCACCGTCTATACCGGCGCGGACGGCCGCTTCTCGCTCTATGAGGATGACGGCACCAGCGAACAGTATCGCACCGGCGCCTGGGCGCGCATGCCAATCCGCTATGACGAGGCAACCGGCAGCGTCACGCTGGGCGCGCGCGAGGGCAAGGGGTGGAAGGGCATGCCCGCCACCCGCACGATCCGGGTGAAGTGGATCTCGCCCGGCCGCCCAGTCACCGACGACAACGGCTTCGATGCCGAGGTGACCTATAGCGGCGCCGAGATGGTGGTGCCGCGCAGCCGCGGTTGAACCGAGCCCCGGCCCCTTCGATCAGGAAAGGGGCCGGGGGTTACTGAACGCTGCCACCAAGAGCGGTATTGATCGCCGCAAACGGACTGGCCAGCGCATCGTGCACCTCCAGCGCGATGACGACCGCGGTGGCGGTGCCGGCAATGGCGAACACGGCATATTGAAAGGCCGACGACCGGTGCCGCGAGGTTTCCACCCGCCGGGCGACGCGGCCTTCCGCCACCAGCCGCGCGCGGGTGCGGCGTTCCTGGTCGCTTTCGGTGCGGCCGCTCGGCCGGGTGGCGAGCCGCGCCTCACGCGTCAGGGCCTCGGCACTGACCCGGTCCTGCGTACGCACGCCGAAAAAGCGGTCCTTGCGCCACATGACGCGCCCGATGATGACCAGCGTGCCGCGGCGCACCTCGATATAGTCGCCGGTGTCGGGCGCATGGTCGGCCGCGATCAGCAGGCCGCGCGACGATACGTTATGGATGCAGGCATCTCCCCAGGTCCCGCTCAGGTTCAGGCGGCAGGGCACGAACACCTTCGTGCGCGGCTCGCGCGGGTGCAGGGCGCTCAGCACGAAGGAGGTGGGGCGACGCGATACATGCAACCGATATCGGTGCAACTTGCAAAGATATGGTTTCTTGTTCTGCCGAAATAACCTTCGGCAACCGGATTTCATCTATAAAAAAAGGGCGGCGGCCGACAGGATCGCAGTCCTGCCGGCAACCGCCCTTCGTCAGCGCGCCCTTAGTGGTTGTCGCGCGGCAGTCCCTGCGTCTGTGCGATTCGCTGGTACTTTTCCGCACCCTCCAGGATCGCGCCGGTGTTCATCTGGCCGACCACCGCACGCTGCATCTCCTGCCACGGGGTCTGCGACGCGGGATATTGGTACCCGCCGGCGGCAACCAGCGCGTCGCGGCGCTGGGTCAGTTCCTCGTCGGAGAGCAGCACGTCGGCGGTCCCCTTGTTCAGGTCGATGCGCACGCGGTCACCGGTGCGCAGCAGCGCTAGGCCACCCATGGCCGCGGCCTCCGGGCTGGCGTTCAGGATCGAGGGCGATCCCGACGTACCCGACTGACGACCGTCGCCGATGCAGGGCAGGGCGTGCACGCCCTCGGTGATCAGATAGGCGGGCGGGCGCATGTTGACGACTTCCGCGGCGCCCGGATAGCCGATCGGGCCGGCGCCGCGCATGAACATCAGCGTCTCGGGCGTGATGCCGAGCGAGGGGTCGTCGATGCGGTGGTGATAATCCTCCGGCCCGTCGAACACGACCGCCGGTCCCTCGAACGCATCCGGGTCGTTCGGGTTGGACAGGTACCGTTCGCGGAACTCGGTGCCGATCACGCTGGTCTTCATGATCGCGGCATCGAACAGGTTGCCCGACAGCACGATGAAGCCGGCTTCTTCCTTCAGCGGCTGGTCATAGGGACGGATGACCTTTTCGTCCTCGATTTCCACGCCGCGGCAATTGTCGCCCATGGTGCGGCCGTTCACGGTCAGCGCATCCTCATGGATCAGCCCTTGGCCCATCAGCTGGTTGACCACCGCGGGCACGCCGCCGGCGCGGTAATAATCCTCGCCCAGATACTCGCCGGCCGGCTGCAGGTTGACGAGCAGCGGCACCTTGTGCCCCTCCGTCTCCCAGTCCTTGAGCGGCAGGTCGACGCCGATATGACGGGCTAGTGCCGCCAGGTGGATCGGCGCGTTGGTCGATCCGCCGATCGCGGAATTGACCCGGATCGCGTTGTGGAAAGCCTGCTTGGTCAGGATGTCGGACGGCTTCAGGTCCTCGGCCACCATCTCCACGATGCGCTTGCCGGTGATGTACGACACTTCCTGACGGTCGCGATAGGGCGCGGGGATCGCGGCCGAACCGGGCAGCGACATGCCCAGCGCTTCCGCCAGCGAGTTCATCGTGGTCGCGGTGCCCATCGTGTTGCAATAGCCGGTCGACGGCGCGGACGAGGCGACGAGGCGGATAAACTCCTTGTCGTCGATCTCACCGGCGGCGAGCATCTGGCGCGCCTTCCACACAATGGTGCCCGAACCGGTACGCTCGCCCTTGTGCCAGCCGTTCAGCATCGGGCCGACCGACAGCGCGATCGCCGGAATGTTGACGGTGGCGGCGGCCATCAGTGCGGCCGGCGTCGTCTTGTCGCAACCGATGGTCAGCACCACGCCGTCCAGCGGATAGCCGTACAGCACCTCGACCAGGCCCAGATACGCCAGGTTGCGGTCGAGCCCGGCGGTCGGGCGCTTGCCGGTTTCCTGGATCGGGTGGACCGGGAATTCCAGCACGATGCCGCCCGCTTCGCGAATGCCCTCGCGCACGCGCTCGGCCAGCACCAGATGGTGGCGGTTGCAGGGGCTGAGGTCGGAGCCGGTCTGGGCGATGCCGATGATCGGCTTGCCCGACTGCAACTCCTCCAGGCTCAACCCGAAGTTCAGGTACCGCTCCAGATAGAGCGCGGTCATGTCGATATTGGCGGGATTGTCGAACCAGGCGCGGCTGCGCAGCTTGGGTGTGGTGGACGGTTCGGTCATGATGGTTCCGGATCAGCGAGCGGTGGAGAAGCGATAGATCATCGTGTGGCGATACGGCTTGCCCGGATCGACACGCGGTGAAACGAAGTCGGGCTTGTTCGGTGCATCCGGAAACTTCTGCGGTTCCAGTGCGATGCCGTCGCCCATGCGGTACAGGTGGCCCGACTTGCCGACATAGGTGCCGTCAAGGAAGTTGCCGGTATAGAATTGCACGCCGGGCTCGGTCGTCAAGACCTCCAGCACGCGGCCCGAGGCGGGGTCCTCCAGCCGTGCGGCAAGCTGCGGCGTGGCGGTCAGCCCCTTGTCGAGCGCGAAATTATGGTCGTAGCCCTGGCCGTAGCGGATCTGCTGGTCGCGGCCGTCGCGAATGCCGTCGGCCACCACGCGCGGGCGGCGGAAGTCGAACACGCTGCCCTCCACCGGCTTGCGCTCGCCGGTCGGGATCAGCCTGGCGTCGACCGGCGTATAGGCGGCGGCGGGGATGGTCAGCTTGTGGAAGGTCGCGCCCATCGGCGAACCCTCGCCGTTCAGGTTGAAGATCGCGTGGTTCGTCATGTTGACGATCGTCGGCTTGTCGGTCTTCGCCTCGAACGCGATGGTGAGCGCGCCCTGCTCGTCCAGCGAATAGGTGACGGTGGTGTCCAGCTTGCCCGGATAGCCCGATTCGCCGTCCGGGCTGGTGTGCGCCAGCACGACGCTGGCGGTGGGGCCGTTCTTGGTCGAGACGATGCGCCAGTTCTGCTTGTCGAAGCCCTTGCCGCCGCCGTGCAGCGAATTGGTCTTGTCATTCAGCGGCAATTGGTATGCCTTGCCGTCGAGCGTGAACTTGCCGCCGGCGATGCGGTTGGCATAGCGGCCGACGGTGACGCCGAAGAAATTGGGATGCTGTTCGTAGGCCGCGACATCGTCATAGCCCAGCAGCACGTCGGCCGTCTTGCCCGCGCGGTCTGGCTGCATCACCGATTGCAGCGTCGCACCGTACGTCAGGATGCGTGCGGACAGCCCCTGTGCGTTGGTCAGCGTGATCGCCTCGACGGTGCTGCCGTCCTGCAACGTGCCCGCCGGCGTGCGCTTTGCCTCCGCGCCGTAGGCTGCCGTCCCTGAAAGAGCCAAAATCGATACCGCTACCAACGTCATACCCTTGACTGATGCCGTCCGCATTCCTCATCCCTTCGCCTGCTTGACGCCATTGACGCGTCTTGGTGAGCAATATAGTCGGACAATACAGAGAAGGGCAAGCCGTTGCGTCGCGGATGGGCGGCAATTCGGGGTGCCGATCAGGAGAAGGGTGGGATGGCTTCGCCAATCAACGTTAACGCCGCAGCCGCGGCCCCCGGCGCCGGGGATGATACCAATTACCGGTCGGCGCTGACCCTGCTTGCCAGCCTCTTTTTCATGTGGGGCTTCATTACGGTCATCAACAACACGCTGCTGCCGCATCTGAAAAGCGTGTTCGACCTCAATTACACGCAAACGACGCTGATCGAGAGCGTGTGGTTCATCGCCTATTTCTTCGCCTCGATCCCCTCGGCCAAGCTGATCGAGCGGATCGGCTACCAGAAGTCGCTCGTCACCGGGCTGCTGATCATGGCGGCGGGTGCGCTGGGCATGACGCTGGCCGCCAGCATCCCGTCCTACGGGGTGACGCTGTTCATGCTGTTCGTCATCGCCAGCGGCATCACGCTGCTCCAGGTGGCGGCGAACCCTTACGTCGCGGTGGTCGGCAAGGCGGAGACCGCGTCGTCGCGCCTCAACCTGGTGCAGGCGTTCAACTCGCTGGGCACGATGCTGGCGCCGCTGTTCGGGGCCTATCTGATCCTGGGCCGGTCCAAGGGCGGCACGGCGCAGGCGGGCGCGGTCCTGACCGAGGCGGAGCGGCTGGCGGATGCGCAGTCGGTGATCCTGCCCTATGTGCTGGTCGCGGTGGTGCTGGTCGTGCTGGCGATCGTGATCGCGCGCTTCCCGCTGCCGGCGATGGGTTCGTCCACCAGCCGCGTCGCCAAGGCGGAGCGCAAGCAGCATTCGCTGTGGAAGCACCGCAACCTGGTGTTCGGCATACCCGCCATCTTCATCTACCTGATCGCGGAGATCGGCGTCGCCAACCTGTTCGTGAACTTCGTCAGCTCGCCCACGGTCGCGGGCCTGACGCACGAGCAGGCGGGTCGCTACCTGACCTTCCTGTGGGGCGGCATGATGATCGGCCGCTTCGCCGGTTCGTTCGTGATGCAGAAGGTGTCGGCGGAGCGCGTGCTCGCGGTCTTCTCGGTGCTCGCCTTCATCGTGATGATGATCACCGTGTTCGCCAGCGGTCCGGTTGCGATGTGGTCGCTGATCCTGGTCGGCCTGTTCCATTCGATCATGTTCCCGACGATCTTCACGCTCGGCATCAAGGGCCTGGGCGCGCTGACCGAGGAAGGATCGGGCCTGCTCATCATGGCGATCGCCGGCGGCGCGCTGGTGGTGGTGCAGGGCTGGCTGGCCGACACCTATGGCCTGCAGACCTCGTTCCTGCTGACCGCGGTGTGCGAACTCTATATCCTGTTCTACGCGGTGTGGGGGTCCAAGGCGACCAACGCGCTGCCGGACCAGAAGCCGGTCGGCTGAACCGCCTGACAGGGCACATGAAAAAAGGGCCGTCCGGGAAACCGGGCGGCCCTTTCTACATGCGCGGGGGGGGGCCGCTCACTCCTCCATCGCGCTGCGCGTATCCTCCAGCGCTAGGTCGACCAGCACGCGCATCGCCTCGCTCGCCGCCACCGCATCGCCCGCCGCGATCGCCTCGTACACGCGCACATGGTCCGGCACCGGATTGCGCGGCAACGCGCGCGCGCGCTGCTTGAACTGCGTCGTCCAGTTCACCGCCGCCCCGATGCTCGCGGACAGCACCACCAGCGCATCATTGCGCGTCGCGCGCAGGATGGTGTCGTGAAAGTCGCGGTCGGCGGCGCGGCCAGCCTCGGTCGCCAGCGTGTGGCGGCGCATCGCGGCCAGCGCTTCCTTCATCGCCTTCAGCTCCGCCTTGTCACGTCGCTCGGCCGCCAGCCGTGCCGCGGCCGGCTCGACGATCGCGCGCAATTCGAACAGCGAGCGGACGAACTGGATATCGGGCTCGCCCGAAAACGCCCAGGCGAGGACGTCGGGGTCGAGCAGGTTCCAGCGGTTGCGCGGCAGCACGCGGGTGCCCGTCTTGGGCCGGCTTTCCACCAGTCCCTTGGCGCTAAGTACCTGTACCGCCTCGCGATAGGCGCTGCGCGACACGTCCAGCGCTTCCGAAAAGGCGACCTCGCCCGACAGCGTGTCGCCGGGGACATATTCCCCGGACAAGATCGCCACGCCCAGCTTGTGCGCGATGGCGCCGTGCAGGCGACGCCCCGTCCCGCGCGGCACTCGTCTGGTCGCGTCCGGCACCCCGCTGTCCGCCGCACTGCGTTCCGCGTCACCCATGCTGTTTATCCTCCCGTCGTGGCTTTGCCTATCAATTGCAGGCTAAGGGGGGAACGATAAAGATTGCCAGACCGCTGTCGATCTTTTATGTCAGAGTAATCAAGGAGCAGGACATGACAGACACCGCCGCCGCCACGCTGGATCGTACCGAGGCGACCGCTTTCCGCTCGATCGACTCCGCCACCGGACAGCCGGTGGGCGAGCCTTTCGCCGTTCATGGCCCCGCCGATGTCGATGCCGCCTGCGCCGCGGCCGAGGCTGCGTTCGACACCTATCGCGCGATCGACCGCGAGGCGCGCGCCGCTTTCCTGGAAAAGATCGGCGAGGAGATCATGGCGATCGGCGAGCCGCTGATCGAAGCGGCGATGCGCGAAAGCGGCCTGCCGCGCGCGCGTCTGGAGGGTGAGCGCGGCCGCACCGTCGGCCAGTTGAAGCTGTTCGCCGGCGTCGTCCGTCGCGGCGCCTATCTCGGCCTGCGGATCGACCCCGCCATGCCCGATCGCCAGCCGCTGCCGCGCCCCGACCTGCGCCTGCGCATGATCCCGCTCGGACCCGTAGCGGTGTTCGGCGCGTCGAACTTCCCGCTCGCCTTCTCGACCGCGGGCGGCGACACCGCCTCCGCGCTCGCCGCCGGTTGCCCGGTGGTGGTGAAGGGCCACCCCGCCCATCCGCAGACCGGTGAGCTGGTCGCCGGCGCGATCCGCCGCGCGGTTGCCGCCTGTGGCCTGCCCGAGGGCGTGTTCGGCCACCTGACCGGCCCGAGCAACGAACTGGGCGCGGCACTGGTCCGCGATCCCCGCATCCAAGCCGTCGGCTTCACCGGCTCGCGCGGCGGTGGCCTCGCGCTGGTGCAGATCGCACAAGGTCGCGAGGTGCCGATCCCGGTCTATGCCGAGATGTCGAGCATCAACCCGGTCGTGCTGATGCCCGAGGCGCTGAAGGCGCGCGGTGCGGCGCTCGGCACGGCGTTCGTCGCCTCGCTCACCATGGGCGCCGGCCAGTTCTGCACCAATCCCGGCCTGTTGCTGGCGATCGAGGGTGAGGGGCTGGACGCGTTCGTGAACGCCGCGCGGGAGGCTTTGCCGGGTGCGGCAGCGCAGACCATGCTGACCAAGGGCATCCACCAGGCCTATGACCAGGGCGTCGAGGCGCTGGCCGGGCACAACCATGTCGAGACGATCGCCCGCGGCCAGGTCGGCGAGGGCGTGGCGCAGGGCCAGGCGGCATTCTTCGCCACCACCGCCGCCGAGTTCCTGGCCGACGACTCGCTGGGTCACGAGGTGTTCGGCGCATCCTCGCTGCTCGTCCGCTGCCAGAGTGCAGAGGAACTGGCGCAGGTGCTGAGCGCCGCCGAGGGCCAGTTGACCGCAACGATCCAGATGGACGAGGGCGACACCGATCTGGCCGCGCGCCTGATCCCGATCCTGGAGCGCAAGGCGGGTCGCATCCTGGCCAATGGCTGGCCGACCGGCGTCGAGGTCGCGCATGCGATGGTGCATGGCGGCCCGTTCCCGGCAACGTCAGACGGCCGCACGACCTCGGTCGGCAGCATGGCGATCGATCGCTTCCTGCGCCCGGTGTCGTACCAGAATCTGAGCGCGGCGCTGTTGCCCGCGGAACTGCGCGACGATGCGCAAGGGACGCCGCGCCTGATCGACGGCCAGCCGGCGTAACGCTTCAAAGGCGGATCGCCCTCCCATGCGGGGGCGATCCGCCGATGCATTCATGATCATTCATCGCGACCGCAACGGCGGCGCGCGATTCCAGTGAGGGGAAGACCATGGCCATCCGCCTGTTGCAGCACCGTGCGCCCGACGGCGCCCGCTCGGTAATCGTCGCAGAAGGCGACCGTGCCACCATCGTGCCCGGTGTCGAAAGCGTCCATGCGCTCGCCACCCGCGCGATCGAAGCCGGGCAGAGCCTGGCGGACGCGGTGCGCGCCTGCGGCACCGGGGACAGCGTCGACCTCGCCGCCGAACTGGCGGCCGGCCATATCCTGTCGCCGATCGATCACGCCGATCCGGCGCATCTGGTGATGGCAGGCACCGGCCTGACCCATCTCGGCTCGGCGGAAGGCCGCGACAAGATGCACCGCGAGGCGGCGGCGGTCGAGAAGCAGACCGATTCGATGCGCATGTTCCTGGAAGGCGTCGAGGGCGGCAAGCCCGCCGAGGGCCAGGTCGGCCAGCAGCCCGAATGGTTCTACAAGGGCGACGGCTCGCAACTGGTCGCGCCCGGCGATGCGCTCACCATGCCCGCCTTTGCGCAGGATGGGGGCGAGGAGCCCGAGCTGGCCGGCATCTACCTGATCGGCCCGGACGGCACGCCCTTCCGCCTGGGGCTGTGCCTCGCCAACGAATTTTCCGACCATGTGACCGAGCGGCACAATTATCTTTGGCTCGCCCATTCCAAGCTGCGTCAGGCTTCGCTCGGCCCCGAACTGTACGTCGGGGACATCCCCGACCATGTCGAGGGCGCCAGCCGCATCGTGCGGGACGGCAAGACGCTGTGGGAGAAGCCGTTCCTGTCGGGTGAGGCGAACATGTCGCACACGCTGGCGAACCTTGAGCATCACCATTTCAAATATGCCTTGTTCCGCCGGCCGGGCGACATCCATGTCCACTTCTTCGGTACCGCGACGCTGTCCTTCACCGACGGCGTGCGCACGCAGGAAGGCGACGTGTTCGAGATCGAGGCAGCGCCCTTCACACTGCCGCTGCGCAACCCGCTGGCGCGTGCCGAGGGGGCCGCGGATGCGGTGACCACGGTCAAGGCGCTCTGAACGGCATGGGCGCCATCCGCATTGCCATTGTCGGTCTCGGCAAGATCGCCCGCGACCAGCATCTGCCCTCGATCGCCGGCAACGACGCCTTCACGCTTGCCGCCACCGTTTCGCCGCGCGGCGAGGGGCTGGCGGAGGTGCCGAACTTCCGCAGCCTGGACGCGCTGCTGGCGGACGGGCCTGCGATCGATGCGGTGGCGCTCTGCACCCCGCCACAGGTCCGCTACGACCTTGCGGCGCAGGCGCTGGGCCGCGGTCTGCACGTCTTTCTGGAAAAGCCGCCCGGCGCCACGCTCGCCGAGGTTGTGGCACTGGAAGGCGAGGCGGCCTCGGCTGGTGTCTCGCTGTTTGCAAGCTGGCATTCGCGCTATGCCGCCGGCGTCGCGCCGGCCAGGGCGTGGCTGGCGGACAAGAGAATCCGCTCCGCCCGGATCACCTGGCGCGAGGATGTGCGCGTCTGGCATCCGGGGCAGGCCTGGATCTGGGAACCGGGTGGCCTGGGCGTGTTCGATCCCGGCATCAACGCGCTGTCGATCGCCACGCACATATTGCCGCGCCCCTTCTTCCTGACCGAAGGGACGCTGTCGCTGCCCGCCAACCGCGCCGCGCCGATCGCCGCCGACCTGTCGTTCCGCGACAGCGCCGGCACCCCGATCACGATGGATCTGGACTGGCGCCAGACGGGGCCGCAGACCTGGGACATCGTGGTCGAAACCGATGCGGGCACCTGCACCTTGTCGAAGGGCGGGGCGGTGCTGACCCTGCCGGACGGGGTCGAGGCGCGCGAGGACCACGAATATGCGGGCCTCTACGCCCGTTTCGCCGAACTGGTGCAGACGGGGCAGAGCGATGTTGACGTGGCGCCGATGCGCCTCGTCGCCGATGCGTTCCTGCGCGGACACCGCATGGTGGTCGACGCATTCGAGGATTGAACGGGCGAACCGGCGGGCCGAACCGGCCGGTCGCCATGACAAGGGAGAGGGACATGATGAAACCGTGGAAGAGCCTGACGGCCGCCCTGCTGCTGGGCAGCGCGGCGCTGGTGCAGGCGCAAACCGCTGCGCCCACACGTGATACCGCTACCGCAACGGTCCGGGCCGACCAGCCCGGCGCCACCTATGACAAGCGCATCTTCACCCAGTTCGCCGAGCATCTGGGCAATGGCATCTATGGCGGCCTGTGGGTCGGCAACGACAAGCGCATTCCCAACACGCGCGGCTTTCGCAACGACGTGGTGGGTGCGCTGAAGGACCTGGGCGTGCCGGTGATCCGCTGGCCCGGCGGCTGCTTCGCCGACGAATATCATTGGCGCGAAGGCATCGGCCCCAAGAACAAGCGCCCGGTGAAGATCAACACGCACTGGGGCGGCGTGACCGAGCCGAACACCGTCGGCACGCACGAGTTCATGGACGTGACCGAGCAGGTCGGCGCCGAGGTGTATATCTCGGGCAATGTCGGCAACGGCACGCCGCAGGAAATGGCGGAGTGGGTCGAATACATGACCTCGCCCGCCGGCACGCTGGCCGACGAGCGCGCCAAGAATGGTCGCAAGACGCCGTGGAAGCTGCCCTATTTCGGCATCGGCAACGAGCTGTGGGGCTGTGGCGGCAACATGAAGGCGGAATATGCCGCCGACGTGACGCGCCGCTATGCCACCTTCATCAAGGCGCCGGCCGGCACCCGCATCCAGAAGATCGCATCCGGTGCCAATGTCGACGATTATCACTGGACCGAGGTGATGATGCGCGAGGCGGGCGACAAGGTCGATGCCCTGTCGCTGCATTACTACACCACGCCCGGCGGCTGGCCGCCCAAGGCGTCGGCGATCGATTTCGACGAGACCGCATGGGCCGAGACGCTGGCGGGCGCGTGGAAGATCGACGAACTGATCAGCAAGCACAGCGCGATCATGGACAAATATGATCCGCAGAAGCGTGTCTATCTGGCGGTGGACGAATGGGGCACGTGGTACGGGCAGGACCCGGGCACGCATCCGGGCTTCCTGCGCCAGCAGAACTCGCTTCGCGACGCGCTGGTCGCCGCCATCCATCTCAACGTCTTCGCCAAGCATGCCGACCGCGTGAAGATGAGCGCGATCGCGCAGATGGTGAACGTCCTTCAGGCGATGATCCTGACCGACGGGCCGAAGATGGTGCTGACCCCCACCTATCACGTGTTCAAGATGTACAAGCCGTACATCGATGCCACGGTGCTGCCGATCGAGTTGAAGTCGCCCTGGTACAATAACGAGCAGTGGACGATGCCGGCGGTCAGCGCGTCGGCGGTTCGCGACAAGGCGGGGGTGGTGCATGTCGGCCTCGCCAATGCCGATCCGAACAAGGCGATCACGGTGACCACGACGCTGGCCGGCCTGAACGCATCGGGCGTCAACGGTCAGGTGCTGACCGCGCCGACGATCAACGCGCTCAACACCTTCGACCAGCCGAACAATCTCGTACCCGCGGCTTTCAACGGCGCGCAGCTCAGCGGCAACACGCTGACCGTGACCCTGCCGGCCAAGTCGGTCGTCATGCTCGACCTGCGTTAAGCGGGCGATGCCCCTCCCTGGGAAGCGCGGGGAGGGGCCATTTAAGAGAGGACAGGCCATGCGCCGGTTGAAAATGGGGCTGAAACTGGCGGCGGCGGCGCTGATGCTGGGGGCCGCCGCACCGCAGGCGACCCCGCTGAACGACCGGATCACCGGTGACATCGCGCCCGTCCACGATCCCGTCATCATCCGCGAGGGCGGGGTGGTGCACGTCTTCTCGACCGGGTTGGGCGAGGGGCCGGACGGCATCATCGCCCACCGTGTCTCGCGCGACATGATCCACTGGGAACGCGCGCCCGCACCGCTTGCCGCGCTGCCCGCCTGGGCAAAGACCGCGATCCCCGGATCGGGCAATGCCTGGGCGCCCGACATCTCGTTCGTCGACGGGCGCTACCGGCTTTACTACGCCGTCTCCACCTTCGGATCGAACCGCTCGGCGATCGGCCTACTGACCACGCCGACGCTCGATCCGGCCAAGCCCGGCTATGGCTGGCGGGACGAGGGGCTGGTGGTGATGTCGACCCCGGCCGACGATTTCAACGCGATCGACGCCGCCTTCATTCGCGACAGACAGGGTCGCGACTGGCTGTCGCTCGGCAGCTTCTGGAGCGGGCTGAAGCTGTTCGCGCTCGACCGGAAGACGGGCAAACCCGCCGACCCCAAGGCAAAGCCGATCGCGATCGCCAGCCGCCCCGCGCCCGCCGGTGCGCCGGCCCCGGTGGAGGCGCCCTATATCTTCGAACATGGCGGCTGGTACTGGCTGCTCGCCAGCTATGATTATTGCTGCAAGGGCAATGCGAGCACCTATTACACGGTCGTCGCGCGCTCGAAGGCGATCACCGGCCCCTATCTGGGCAAGGATGGCAGCGCCATGCTGAAGGGCGGCGGCACCATCCTCCTGCGCGCCGATCTGCAGGAAAAGGGGCGCTTTCGCGGCCCCGGCCATCCCGGCCATTTCCGCGATACCGACGGCACCGATTATGTCGTCTATCACGCCTATGACCGCGAGGCGAAGGGCGCGCCGACGCTGCGGATCGCGCCGCTGCGCTGGGGCGCCGATGGCTGGCCGACCGCGGTAAACTGAACGAAATCGATGGAGAGCGACATGTCCGACCCCACCCGCCGCCTGTTCCTGGCCGGCGCCGCCGCCACGGCCGCCATGCCCGCCTTTGCGCAGAAGAAGGCCCCCACGATCGTCAACCCGCTAGTGCGCAACCGCGCCGATGCGCAGGTCTTCCGCCACACCGATGGCTGGTATTACCTGACCGGATCGGTGCCCGAATATGACCGGCTGATGCTGCGCCGTTCGCGCACCATCGCTGGCCTGTCGACTGCGAAGGAGGCAGTGCTGTGGCGGCATGAAAAGACCGGGCCGATGTCCGGATTCCTCTGGGCGCCCGAGCTGCACATGATCGACAATCGCTGGATCATGTATTTCGCCGCCGGCCCCAGCGGCGGCGGCGAGGACGTGTTCCGCATCCGCACCTATGCGGTGGTCTGCGACGGCCCCGATCCGATGACCGGCAAGTGGAGCGTGCTCGGCCAGCTCCAGACGCCGTGGGACAGCTTCAACCTCGACTCCACCGTCTTCACCCATCGCGGCAAGCGCTACATGGCCTGGGCGCAGCGCGAGCCGGGGATCGAGACCAACTCGAACCTGTATCTGGCGCCGCTCGCCACCCCGCTGACCTTTGCCGCCACGCCGGTCCGCCTGACCGTGCCGACGCTGGACTGGGAGATCCGCGGCTTCAAGGTGGCGGAGGCCCCGGCGGTCCTGGCGCGCAACGGCCGCCTGTTCATGACCTATTCGGCCAGCGCCACCGACGCGCGCTACTGCATGGGCATGCTCACCGCGCGCGACGATGCCAACATCATGGATGCCGCCGCCTGGGTCAAAAGCCCGGTGCCGGTGATGACCTCCTCGCCCGAACACAAGATCTTCGGCCCCGGCCACAACAGCTTCACCGTGGACGAGCGCGGTCGCGACATGCTGGTCTTCCACGCGCGCGATTACGAGGCGATCAAGGGCGATCCGCTGTTCGATCCCAACCGCCACACCCGCGTGCAGCGTATCCGTTACGATGGAAAGGGCGTGCCGATCTTCAACCCGCCGGTGGCCAACGGTCCGCTCGCCTGAAGCAGGGGCCTGCAAGCATGGAAGTGTGGCCGGCGTCATGGCCGATACCGGCGACACCCCCATGCCGCATGAAGCATATGACGGCCAGCGCTCCCTCACCAGCCGCCACGAAGGCGTCCTTGTGCGAAAGGCGGATGCGCCTCTATCCGGGAAAAACCCGGATATCGCCGCAGCTTACTCGGCAGTCTCCGGCGCCGGCACCGCGGCCGGGTCCCGCGGCCGGCGTAGCCGCAGGCCGATGAACAGGACCGTCGGCCAGAACAGCGTGTTGACGATGTCCGACGACGTATCCTCCCAACGCCACGACCCGTAATGCAGCCGGTCCAGTATCTCGTTCCCCGCCTCCGCCAGCGCGACAAAGGCCAGCGGGATCGGCGTCGACAGCGAGCGGCGGGTGACGATCCGCGCGAGGAACAGCACGATCATCCCGGCATGGACGTGCAGGATGCTGTCGGACATGCCGGTGCCGCCCGCGATCCACTGGATCAGGTCGGCGTAGAGCGCAGGAATGTTCATCGCCTCTCCATCGCCGATCCTGCCGCGTCGCACAATCGGCCGACCGTACCAAGCCTGCTGGAAAAGACGGGCCGATCGGTTAGACACCCGCTTTTCCGGGGCACCTCGCCCCCCGCCACAGGGACGTTTCGCCAATGCGTATCACGATGATCGGCTCGGGCTATGTCGGCCTCGTCTCGGGCGCCTGCCTGTCGGATTTCGGCCATGACGTGACCTGCGTCGACAAGGATGCGGGCAAGATCGACGCGCTGAAGGCCGGTCGCATGCCGATCTACGAGCCCGGCCTCGACCAGCTCGTCGCCACCAATGTGGACGCGGGCCGCCTGTCCTTCACCACCGATCTGGCCGGCGCCGTCGCAGGCGCGGACGCCGTGTTCATCGCGGTCGGCACCCCCAGCCGCCATGGTGATGGCCATGCCGACCTGACCTATGTCTATGCCGCGGCCGAGGAGATCGCCGCCGCCGTCACCGGGGCGACCGTGGTCGTCACCAAGTCCACAGTTCCCGTCGGCACCGGCGACCGGGTGGAGGAGATCATGCGCCGTCTGGCGCCGGGTCACGACGTGCAGGTCGTCTCCAACCCCGAATTCCTGCGCGAAGGCGCCGCGATCGGCGACTTCAAGCGCCCCGACCGCATCGTCATCGGCACCGACGACGAACGCGCCCGCGCCGTGATGCATGAAATCTATCGCCCGCTCTACCTCAACGAATCGCCCATCCTGTTCGTCGGCCGCCGCACCTCGGAGCTGACCAAATACGCCGCCAACGCGTTCCTCGCGACGAAGATCACCTTTATCAACGAGATCGCCGACCTGTGCGAGGCGGTGGGTGCCGACGTGCAGGATGTCAGCCGCGGCATCGGGCTGGACAACCGCATCGGCCGCAAGTTCCTCCACGCCGGCCCCGGCTATGGCGGTTCGTGCTTCCCCAAGGACACGCTGGCCCTGCTCAAGACCGCGGAGGACGCGGCCAGCCCGATGCGCATCGTCGAGGCGGTGGTGCAGGTGAACGACACGCGCAAGCGCGCGATGGGGCGCAAGATCATCCACGCGCTGGGCCCCGATCACCGTGGCAAGACGATCGCGCTGCTCGGCCTGACCTTCAAGCCCAATACCGACGACATGCGCGACGCGCCCGCCATCGCCATCGCCCAGTGCCTGGCGGACGAAGGCATCACCATCCGCGCCTATGATCCGGAGGGGATGGAGGCGGCCAGGGCGATGATGCCCGACCTCGTCTATTGCCGCGACGCGTATGAGGCGGCGGAGGGCGCCGATGCCGTCGTGATCGTCACCGAATGGGACGCATTCCGCGCGCTCGACATCAAGCGCCTCGGCCAGATCATGGCGACGCGCAACATGGTCGACCTGCGCAACGTCTATCGTCGCGACGCGGTCGAAGCGGCCGGCTTCCGCTACACCGCGATCGGCCGCTAGTTGAGCGGCTTGTCCCGCTCCGCCAGCACCGGCGGCAGATAGGGCAACGCACTTCCCGCGGGGATCGCCGCGATCTCCGCGGCGACCGCATCGCCGCGCGCCTTGGACGAGGGGTGCGTGCGGCTGCGGAACAGGCCACCGTCCACCTCGCCGCCATGCTCGCGCCAGAAACGCACCGCCAGCGCCGGGTCCCACCCGGCATTGCGCAGCAGGTGCATGCCCAGCAGGTCCGCCTGGTTCTCGGTCTGGCGGAACAGCCGCCCGTTGCGCCCGAACTCGGACAGCAGCCCGCGCTTAACCCCCGCCGCATCCAGCCGCTCGCGATGCTTCAGGATGTTGTGCGCAAATTCGTGCGCGACGACCACCGCGATCATGTCGTCGTCGAACCGTTCGAAGAAGCGCACGCCGATCTGCACGATATCCCCGTCCGCCGATGCCGACAGGCCCGGCCCGACCAGTACCTCGAACCGCGACCGACAGCCGGGGGAGGGCGGCACCGTCACCGTGCGGGTCCGCCCGCCCTGTACCAGCGTCAGCGCCAGCGGCGCATCCGCCGGTTGCCGGGCGATCACGGCGGCGGCGGCATCGCGTGTCGCGCTGCTCGCCTGCGCGCGCCCGGCGGGGCTGATCGCCAGCGCCTGACCGGCCACCGCGCTTATCCCCTCGTTCGGCCGCACGCCCGCGCGCGCCGCGGCGCTGTTCGGCACCACGCCTTCCACCGCCACGGGCGCCTCGAACCCGAAGATGGCGGGCAGGCCGGCGCGGAGTTTCGGATCATATTGGTCGATCGCATGGATCGCGATGCCCGGCACTGGTGCCAGGTCGCGGCACAGCGCACGGTTGGCGGTCGCCAGCCGCCACGCGATCCCGGCCAGCCGCATGTCCACCTCGCGCAGCGCGGCGAATTGCTCGGGCGTTTCCTGCGCCGGGGCGGGCGCGGGTGCGGGCAGCGCCACGAGCAGTGCGGCGGCGGCAAGCATCGATCTCATGCCCCGCTGCCTAGCCCGCCGCCGCCGCGACCGGAAGCCTCGTCGCATTCGCGCAACATTGCGCGCGGGGCAGGGGGGTGAAAGGCCATCTTCGTTGCGCGAAGCGGAAAATCGGCGCATGGGAGCCGGCAATCGAATGTGAAGAAAGTGATCGCCATGGCCGCGAACTGGGCCCCCAATAGCTGGACCACCGCCGAAGCCCGTCAGCTTCCCGACTATCCCGATGCCGCCGCGCTGGCACAGGCGACCGACGCGCTCGCCAGCTATCCGCCGCTCGTTTTCGCCGGCGAGGCGCGCAACCTGACGGCGTCGCTCGGCGAAGTGGCGGAGGGGCGCGGCTTCCTGCTTCAGGGCGGCGACTGCGCGGAAAGCTTTGCGGAGCATAGCGCGAACAACATCCGCGACACCTTCCGCGTCATCCTCCAGATGGCGGTGGTGCTGACCTTCGCGTCGAAGCTGCCGGTGGTGAAGCTCGGCCGCATGGCGGGCCAGTTCGCCAAGCCGCGCTCCACCCCTACCGAGACGATCGACGGCGTCGAACTGCCCAGCTACCGCGGCGACAATGTCAACGACATCGCCTTCACCGCGGCGTCGCGCATTCCCGATCCGCAGCGGATGCTGCGCGCCTATGCGCAGTCGGCGGCGACGCTGAACCTGCTGCGCGCCTTTGCGCAAGGGGGCTATGCCAATCTTCACCAGGTGCACCGCTGGACGCATGACTTCATGGGCCGCAGCCCTTGGGCGCAGAAATATACCGAAACCGCAAACCGGATCGGTGAGGCGCTTGATTTCATGGCGGCGTGCGGGATCGATCCGGAAACCGTGCCGCAACTGTCGCAGACGCATTTCTATACCAGCCACGAGGCGCTGCTGCTCCCCTTCGAGCAGGCACTGACCCGGCAGGATTCGCTGACCGGCGACTGGTACGACACCTCCGCCCATTTCTTGTGGATCGGCGACCGCACCCGGTTCGAGGGGTCGGCGCATGTCGAGTTCCTGCGCGGCATCGGCAACCCGATCGGCGTGAAATGCGGCCCTTCGCTGGAGCCGGACGCGCTGCTGCGCATGCTCGACACGCTCAATCCGGGCCGCGTGCCCGGCCGCATGACGCTCATCACCCGCTACGGCTATGACAAGATCGAGGCGGCGCTCCCCAAACTGGTCCGCGCGGTGAAGCGCGAAGGCCATCCGGTTGTCTGGTCGTGCGATCCGATGCACGGCAACACCGTAAAGGCCGCCACCGGCTACAAGACGCGCCCCTTCGACCGTATCCTGGCCGAAGTGCGCGGCTTCTTTGCGGTGCACCGGGCGGAGGGGACGCATGCCGGCGGCATCCACGCCGAAATGACCGGGCAGAACGTCACCGAATGCACCGGCGGCGCGATCGACGTGACCGAACAGACGCTGGCCGACCGCTACCACACGCATTGCGACCCGCGCCTGAACGCCAGCCAGAGCATCGAGCTGGCCTTCCTGCTCGCCGAAATGCTGAACGCCGAAATGGCCGAACGCCGACGCGACGCGGCCTGAACCGATGGATAAGTGGGGAGGGCGCTCCCCACTTATCCACAGCAAAGCGCGCAAATCCGCTTGACGGCTACGGCCTCTACGGATAACAGCGCGCCTCCACCGAACGGCCCCTTCGTCTAGCGGTTAGGACGTCGCCCTCTCACGGCGAAAACACGAGTTCGATTCTCGTAGGGGTCACCACGGTTTTTCCGCTGTCACGGCGGACCTCCCACATCGCCGATGCCTGAACGCGCCTCGCTGGGGTGCGCGTCCGCTTGTGTGACTTATCTGGTTTGTCACACCCGCGTAACGAGACCGTCGCGGCGATTTCATCTAGTACCGCCAATGGCTTGCCCACTTCCAAAGGGGTAACCATGATCTCGCGTCCTTCTTTTGCCGCGGCGCTGCTCGCGTCCGTATCCTTCTGCACCACGCCCGCTTTCGCCCAGGCCTCCGCACAGCCCGAAGACGCAGGCGAGCGGAGCGGCAACGACATCATCGTCACCGCGCAAAAGATCGAGCAACGGGCGCAGGACGTGCCCATCACCATCTCGGCGCTCAGCGGCCAGCGCATCGCCGAACTCGGCGTCGGCGATCTGGACGAGCTGTCCAGCTATATCCCCGGCCTCAACATCCAGGAACAGAGCGCCAACAATCCCGGCATCGTCATCCGCGGCATTACCTCGGACTCGGGATCGTCGCAGCAGGGGCCACGCGTTACCCTTTATTATAACGGCGTCGATATCTCGCGGTCGCGCGGCTCCTACCAGGCGATCTACGATCTGGAACGGGTCGAGGTGATCAAGGGGCCGCAGGCGACCCTGTTCGGCACCGCTTCCGCGGTCGGCGCGATCAGCCTGACCTCGGCCCGCCCACGCGAGGGTTTCTCGGGCACGTTGACCGGCGGCTACGGCAATTTCGACCAGACATTGCTGTCCGGCTTTCTCAATGCCGGCAACGACGTCATCGCCGGGCGCGTCGCCTTTGAATGGAAGACGCGCGACGGCTATGTCGAGAACCTGTCGCCGCGCCAGAAGCGCGACCTCTATGCGCAGGACCAACTCGGCATCCGCGCCTCGCTGCGCTACACCCCGACCGACGCGCTGACCGTGGACCTGATCGGCACCTTCGACCGGCAGGACAATGGCGGCACCCCCTTTATCTCGCGCGCCCTGCCGACCGAGGATGGCCCCGGCAACCCGTTCGGTCGTGCGAACCTGGGCGGCTCGCCCTTGTCGGCGCAGGTGCTCGGCAACGACCAGCTCGGCCTCGACCGCAAGGTCTATGACGTCAACCTGACCGCCAGCTACGACTTTGCCGATGGCTGGAACTTCACCACCGTCAACGGCTATCGCCGCTTCGACAGTGCCGAGGTGTTCGATGCCGACGGTTCGGCCGCCTGGTATCTCGAATTCGCCGAAATCGCCAAGGGCTGGCAGGCCAGCCATGAAGGCCGCTTCAACTATGCCGACGATCATTGGCGCGCCTCGTTCGGCTGGAACGTCTTCGTGGAGGACAATTTCCAGCGCGTGCCCTTCTCGGGTGAGGAGGGGACGTTCATCGGCTGCCTTGCGGGCGCGCTGACCGGTGGCTGCGTCAATGCCGCGGGCACCGTTGTCGCGGCCGGCACCACCGCACAGGTCACCGGCGGCCGGCTGACGCAGATCCCCTACAGCTCGGTGACCGAGAATCAGGGGCAGAACGACAGCTACTCGGTCTTTGCCGACACCACCTGGATCCCGGTGCCCGCGCTCGAGCTGACCGCGGGCGCGCGCGTGCTGATCGAACAGCGCAAGTCCGGCTATATCGCCAGCGTTCCGCGCCCGATCCTCCCGGCGCTGCTGCCGGCGGCACTGCGTGCGCAGCTGGCGGCGCGCGGCGTCGGCGCCTCGCTGGTGCCCAACCAGGTCGATACCGGGGGCCGCACCTTCACCGCGCAGCAAAGCTATGCCGCGATCCTGCCGCGCTTCAACGCGCTGTATCGCCTGAGCCCGGCGGTGAACGTCTACGCCACCATCTCCAAGGGCCGCCGCTCGCCGGTGGTGCAGCTCAACGCCCGCGCCTCCGCCGCCGGCGCGATCCCCAACGTGCAACGCGTGCCCGAGGAGGTCGTCTGGAATTACGAGGGCGGCATCAAGGCCAGCCATGGCGGCATCTCCGGCTCGCTCGGCGTCTATTACCAGAAATATGACGGCTTCCAGGTCAGCGTGCAGCAGGCGAACGGCACCGCCATCACGCAAAGCGCCGGATCGGCCGGCAATCTGGGCGTCGAGGCCGAACTGAGCATCCGCCCGGTCCGCTGGCTGAACGTGTTCGGCAATGTCGGCTATATCGATGGCGGCATCGACCGGAACAACAGCTTCGCGCCCGCCTTCTCCGGCGCCCGCTTCCGGCTTCAGCCCAAATGGCAGGCGGCGGGCGGGTTCACCGTCGATGCGCCGCTGGGCGGTGGCATGCGCCTGTTCGCCACGCCCAGCATCACGCATCGCAGCAGCATCTTCTTCGAACTGCCCAACAGCCCCGCCACGTCGCAAGGCCCCGTCACGCTGGTCAACGCGCGCGCCGGGATCAGCTTCGCGGACGGCGCCTATGAGCTGGCCGGCTTCATCCGCAACGCCTTCGACCGCGACTATCTCCTCGACGCCGGCAACACCGGCGGCGGCTTCGGCATCCCCACCTACATCCCCGGCGAGCCGCGCTTCTACGGCGCGCAGGCGACCGCGCGCTTCTGATGCCCTCCTTTTCGAAAGACGAACCCATGACCATCATCGGACGGCGCGGGGCCCTCGCCCTGATCGGCGGCGGCGCCAGCCTTTCCATTCCGGCTGTGGCACGTGGCCCGGCCAGCGCCCGTTTCGAGCACGGCATCGCCAGCGGCGACCCGGCCGCGGACGGCGCCGTGCTGTGGACCCGCGCCACCCCCGCCGATGCCAGTGCCGACGTCGCGCTGGAATGGCACGTCGCCGACGGGCCCGAGGCCGCGCCCCGCCACACCGGCCGGGTCGTCGCCCGCGCCGCCGCCGACCATACCGCCAAGCTGGAGGTAACCGGCCTCGCGCCCGGCCGCGACTACTGGTTCTGGTTCACCGACGCCGCCGGCACCCGCTCGCCCACCGGCCGCTTCCGCACCCTGCCCAGGGGCGCGGTCGACCGCCTCGTCCTGGCCGTCGCCTCGTGCCAGCTATATCCCGGCGGCCTGTTCAACGCCTATGCCGACATGGCGGCGCTGCCCCGGCTCGACGCGGTTCTCCATCTCGGCGATTATATCTATGAATATGGCGCCGGGGGGTACGGCGCGGACATCGGCCGCAAGCTGAACCGCCTGCCCGATCCGGCGCACGAGATCGTCTCGCTGTCCGACTATCGCCGCCGCCACGCACAGGTTAAGCGCGATGCCGATATGCAGGCCGCCCACGCCCGCGCCGCCTTTATCTGCGTGTGGGACGATCACGAGGTCGCCAATGACGGCTGGGTCGGCGGCGCCGAGAACCACGACCCCGCGACCGAGGGCGACTGGGCCGCGCGCAAGGCGGCGGCGATGCAGGCCTATTTCGAATGGATGCCGATCCGCGAATCGCGTCGCGGGCTGGGTCGCGAGGCCATCTTCCGCAGCTTCGAGTTCGGCGACCTGGCAACGCTGGCGATGGTGGAGACCCGGCTGCTCGCGCGCAGCGAACAGGTCGCGCCCAAGGGGCAGGCGCCCGCGTCCGGCGATTATGCCGCCGCCCTGGCCGAAGCCGCCCGCCCCGACCGCGAGATGCTCGGCGCGCAGCAGCAGCGCTGGCTGGAGGACGTGCTGGCCCGCTCGGTCCGCGCGAACAAGCCGTGGCAGCTGCTCGGCAATCAGGTGGTAATGGCGCGCGTCGCCGGCCCCGATCTGGAAAAGGCATTGGGCGCCGAAAAATACGCCGCGACGCTTGCCCGCATTCCGGCGGCATATCGCGACCGGCTGGCCAGGTCGCTCGCCAGCTACCGCGTCGGCATCCCCTTCAGCCTCGATTCGTGGGACGGCTATCCGGCGGCCCGCGAACGGCTCTACCAGAGCTTCCGGCGTGCCGGCGCGCGTCCGATCGTCCTGTCGGGGGACAGCCATGCGGCGTGGTCGAACGACCTGTACGACGATGCCGGCCACCTCGTCGCCGCCGAGTTCGGGGCCACCGCGATCACCAGCCCGTCCTATGGCTCGCTGCTCCCCGGCCTCGGCAAGGTGCTGGCCGAGCAGAATCGCGAGGTCGTGTTCTGCGACCAGGATTCGAAGGGCTATACGCTGCTGACCCTCACCCCCGATGCCGCCACCGCCGAACATATCGCGGTGTCGACCATCCTCGCCAAACCCTTCACCCGCCGGGTGACCGCCACCCACCGCGTCACCATCGACAAGACCCGGCCGATCGCTTAACAGGCAGCACGCCAATCCCATGTCCGTTCGGCCTTAGACTTCGCGCAAGGCCGAACGGATCGTCGCACTATCCCGCCATCGCCCGCCGTGCACCGGTATCCACATCGCCCATCCCGCGTTGTGCCCGCATGACCCTGAACCCGGCCGACCCCCGAACCGCCGCCGCCAGCGGCATGGCACGCTTCCTTGGCCGCATCGCGCCCGACGAGACGATCGCGGTCCCCGCACATTTCGACGCGGACGGCCTTGCCGCCGCCGCCATCCTCACGCGCGCGCTGCGCAACGCCGGCCGCACCGCCGAACCGGTGATCGTCGGCAAGGCGCAGACGCCGTGGGACGAGGATTTCGCAGGCCGGTTGCGCGCCCTGAACCCCGGCGGGCTGATCCTCGCCGATCTCGGCACCCGCGCCGAACCGGTGCTTGCCGGCACGCCGACACTGGTCGTCGACCATCACCGCCCGACCGGCACACCCCCCGACGCCGTCACGCTGAGCGGCCACGCGCTCGATCCCGAACCGACCAGCGCCCTGATCGCCTGGTGGGCGACGACGGCGCTGGGCGACCAGAGCGACCTGCTCTGGCTCGCCGCACTCGGCCTGATCGGCGACATGGCGGAGGCGGCGGGCTTTCCCGAACTGGCCGAGGCGCAGAGCCGCTGGGGCAAGACCGCGCTGCGCGATGCCGTGTCGCTGGTCAACGCACCGCGCCGCACCGCCGCCGCCGATGCGGGGCCCGCGCTCCGCCTGCTGCTCGCCGGCGACGGGCCCAAGGCGATCACCAGGGGGGAGGGGCCGGACGTCCAGGCGCTCGCGGCGGCAAAGGCGGAGGTGCGTGACGCGGTGGAGGCCGCCCGCCGCGTTCCTCCCCGGATCGCCGGCGACGTCGCGCTGCTCCTCTTCGCCTCGCCCTGCCAGATCCATCCTCTGATCGCCCAGCAATGGCGCGGACGGCTGCGCGACAAGATCGTGATCGCGGCGAACAGCGGCTACCGCCCCGGCTGGGTCCACTTCGCCACCCGCTCTGCCACCGGTCGCGATCTCCTCGCCTTTCTCGCCGAACACCGCCCCGACGGCGCCGATGGCCGCTACGGCAACGGCCACGCCCAGGCCACCGGCGGCGCGCTGCCGGTGGAGATATGGAACCGCTTCGTCACGGGTTTGGGGATACCCGATGCGCAGGTGGCCCTCTAACGCCCTCTGCCCTCCGGGGAGCATCAGGTGAACAGCGCCCCGCGCTGTTCAGTCCATGCCGGGGGCATGGACGACCTGATGCTGGAGGGGACCCGCGGCGCAGCCGTGGGAAGGGTGAGGGGCCGCCACAAGCGCCGCACTGCTTGGCCACCCCTCACCCTCCCGCCGCACCGAATGAAGCGTGCCTGTACCCCTCGACCATCCCCCGCACATCCACACGCGCCTTCAACCGCGCGCACAGCAGGGCAGTCCCGCTCACCTTGCGCTGCACGAACAGCGTATCCACCGGCGGCAGGTGCCACGTATCCCGGTCCTCCGCCATCGTCGCCGCCTCCTGCCGCAGCACCGGGACGAAGGCACGGTCGCCGAAGTCGAACGCGCCCGGCTGGTCCAGCTTGGCCAGGATCACCCCGATCATCCGGTCCACCGTCGCCCGGTGCCGTTCGGTCGCCGCCGCGCCCAGAAAGCCGGTTTCCACCGCCGCCACGCGCACCGCGTCGCGGTCGCCGCTCAGCCCCGCCAGGATCAGCCGGTGATAGGCGGCCTGCGTCTCCGGCCGGATCACCCGCGCCGCCCCGAAATCCAGCAGCACCAGCCGGCCCGTATCCGCCTGCCAACGATAGTTGGCGAAGTTGGGATCGGTCTGCATCACCCCCCAGGCGAACAGCTCGCGCAGCATCAGCCGCACCAGCGCCTCGGCCGCCTTGTCGCGCGTCGCCTGATCGGCCGCCTCCAGCACCTCCACCCGCTCGCCGGCCACGAATTCCATCGCCAGCACCCGGCCGGTGCTCAGCGCCGGGTCGGACCCCGGCACCACATAGGCGGGATCGTCGCCGACCAGCGTGCGATACCGCTCCAGCATCGCGCGCTCGCGCTCGTAATCGGCTTCCTCGTGCAACTGCCGCTTGGCCTCGCCCAGCAGCGGCGCGATATCCAGCTCGCGCGGCAACAGGCCCGAGACGCGCAGCAAGGTCGCGACATTGTCGACATCGGCGTCGATGCTGTTCGCGATCCCCGGATATTGCACCTTGATCGCCAGCGTGCGGCCATCGGGCATCTCGGCGCGGTGGACCTGTCCGATCGACGCGGCGGCGATCGGATGCGCCTGGAAATGCCGGAACTTGCGGCGCCAGTCGCGCCCCCATTCCGCCGTGAGGACGCCGTCCAGTTGCTTGGGCGGCATGTGATGCGCATTGTCGCGCAGGCGGGCCAGGATCTGCGTCAGTTCGGGCGGCAGGATGTCGCCGGCATCCATCGAAATCATCTGGCCCAGCTTCATCGCCGCGCCGCGCAGATTGGCGAGCTGATCCGCCACCCGTGCCGCGTTTTTGGGCGTCAGGATCAGGTCGTTCATTCTCGGCCGTTCGCCCGCCGCCAGTCGCCGGGCGCCCTCGGTCACGATGCCCCCGGCGATGCCGCCGACGATGCGGCCCATGCCGCCCAGTCGCCCGATCCGTCCGCCGGGCACGGCCCGGCCCTTCGATTCCTCGCTCATGTGTCAGGTCCTCAACAGGTCGGATAGCGTCACGGGGGCGAAGTCGTGCACGTCGGTGCCGACATCGAATTGCCGCGGCATCGGTTTCAACCGGCCATGGCTGTGGCCGTGCAGGTTGATCGCGCGGCGATGCTGTCCGTTCCAACTGCGGAAAGGATAATGGCACAGCACCAGCCGGTGATCGTCCAGTGTCAGCTCGGCATAATCGCCGGTACTGGCCCAGCCGGGTGCGGCCAGCGTGTCCTCCGGATCGTTGTTCCCGCGCAGCAGATGCTTGGTGCCGTTCAGCCGCGCCAGCAGGGCGGCGACATCGGCGGGGCGCCGCGCGACGTCGCCCAGATGCCACACCGTATCGCCGGGTGCGACGACTGCGTTCCAGCGGGCGATCAGCGTTTCGTCCATCTCCGCGGTCGAGGCGAAGGGCCGGCGCGAGATGTTGATCGTGCGGTGATCGCCGAAATGGGTGTCCGCGGTGAAGAAGACGGTCATGTCCAGTACAGCACCCGCGCCATCGGCAAGGCCTCGGCGATGCGGCGCTCGAAGAACTGGCGCAGGTCGCGCATGGTGGCCGCGTCATAGACCTGTTTTTCGGTGCCGAACTTGGTACGCTTCGTCACCCGGTCGCGGGGTGTCATGTCCAGCGACGATCCCGGATACCAGCTGTCCAGCACCGCCTTCGATCCGGCGGTGAAGCGGTGGGTTATCAACTCGACGGTCAGGTCCAGGTCCGCCACCCCCGCCAGTGCGGTGGCGGCATCGTCGATCAGCGCGCCGTAGGCCGTCTGCCACCCTTCCGCCGCGATGATCGGCGCGATCGTCAGTCCGACCGGATAGCCCGCCGCCGCCATCTGCCCCAGCGCGCGCAGCCGCTGCGCGACGGGCGCGGTGCCCCCCTCGAACCGGGCAAAGGCGCGCGGGTTGATCGATGCACGCATCCGCGTGCGCCCGCCATGGTCGAGCGTCAGCAGGGGGGCCACATCGGCGAACTTGCTGGTGAAGCGCAGTTGCGCGGGCACGTTCCACCGCCCGAACCATGCGATGGCCGCGGACAGCGATTCCGTCAGCGGCTCCAGCGCAAGGGGGTCGGTATAGCACGACGCCTCGAACGTCGTCCCTTCATGCGCCCGCGCGCTGCTGCGCGAGGTGATCGTGCCTTGCCCCAGATAGGCGGGCAGGCCGTCCAGTATCTCGTCCAGATTGGCATAGACGCGGGTGATCGGCGGCCCCTTCAGCGATCCCGCGAGATAGCAGTAGCTGCAATGCGCCGGGCATCCTTCCGCCAGGTCGACCCGCCAGTCCGCGCTTGGCGCGATCGGCTGCAACCGGCGTTTCGACGGCGGCGCCACCACCACCGCCAGCGTCGCCTTGGCCTCGGCATAGGCGCGGCGCGGATCGTCCTCGAACCCCAGCGTCAGACGGTCCCCCGACAGTTCCACCACCTCGATCCCCATACGCTCGGCCCGCACCAGAATGGCGCGTCCATGCGCGAAATCGCGTGCGGAACGCGTCACGACCACGCGGCGCGGCTTCCAGGTGCCGATGCCGGCGCGGGTGGGGGAGGGGGCGGTCTGCACGGGGTTCGAACGAATGGCTGCCGAACTTGTTCGCGGCCCCGTTCGCGGCGAAGCTTTTCGGCGCGGGCGCAACCAGCGTGCGGCGATGTTTGTTGATGCTTCCCCCGTCCCTCAGGTAATCGCCCCAAGTGACCGCTGCCTCAACCCCTGCCTGGACCGAGGCCGATCGCCTCGCTGAACTGGAATCCTACGCGATTCTGGATACTTCGCGGGAGGCGGAGTTTGACGATATCGCCCGGCTGGCCGCCGATGTGTTTGAAGCGCCGATGGCGGTGGTCAATCTCGTGGCGGGCGACCGGCAATGGTTCAAGGCGGAGGTCGGCATCGGTGCCTGCGAACTCCCCCTCGACGCCTCCATCTGCGCCCACGCGATCCGCCAGCCCGGCCTCTTCATCGTCCCCGACCTCGCCCAGGATCCGCGCTTC
>NZ_JALNUQ010000041.1:0-37818 GCF_026540875.1 Sphingomonas sp. GM_Shp_2 | reverse complement strand
GTGTGCCCACACGTGTCGCGCGACCTGGCGTCGGCGCTGGCGCGCAATCCGCGACTGATCGAGCAGGCCGCGAGCGGCAATACCGCGGGCACGGTGCGCGCAATGGTCAAGGAACAGCAGGTACAACTCGATCCGGAGGCACGAGCCACCCGGTTCGTTGAAGGCTGGCAGGCGATGCAGCAGGCGCGGCTCGGGCTGGAGCGTGCTGGCGACAGCGCAGGTGCCGAGCGGATACGCGCGGGTATGGCGAAGGCGGCCAGCGGGGTTGCCCGCGACCCGCAACTGGAGGCAGCGCTGGCCAGGCGCCTGCCCGAGTTGGAGCTGACAATGGAGCGCGGACGGTCGATCGGGCAGGAACTGGAGCGCTCCGCCGGGGGTGGCGGGCGTGAGCGCGACCGGGGCTTTAGCCTGTGACGTTCGTGCTTTCGCGCGCAGGAAAGGGGAAGCATCCGTATGAGTGACGATCACGATCCGGCAGCGCTGGCGTTCGACGGGTTGCGCAACCGCGTCGAGCGGCAAGGCGAGGAGATCGCGCTGTTGCGCCGGGCGATCGAGGGGCTGGCGGCCGCACGCGCCGAGGTGCCTGAGCTGCCCGATTATAGCGAGACGCTGGGGCTGATCGCGAACAACATCACCGCGGCCGCACACCGGATCGACAAGCTGGCGAGAGCAGCTGACGGTTCGCTGACGCCGCCCGCAGTCGTCGCCAGAATCGTGGACGCCGGCAAAAACACCCGAACCGAGGACCGGGTGTTGATCACGGAGGCGCGGCGCACGCTCGATGACGCCTCGCGCGACCTTTACGGTCACATCAGGGAAGCGCGCGGCGTGGCTGCGCAGAAGCGGGCGCTGATCCAGGCCGGCCTTGGCGGGATCGCAGCCGGTGCGCTCCTATGGTCGGTGCTGCCGGGGTTCGTAGCGCGCAACGTCGCACCGGCGAGCTGGCACTGGCCTGAGCGCATGGCGACACGAACGCTCGGTGCGGATGACATGTGGAACGGGGCCAGGCGGCTCGGTGCGGTAGCGTCGCCGGCCAATTGGGACACGATGGTGGAAGGGGCAATCATCGTACAGGACAACCGTGAGACCCTGAATGGATGCCGCAAGGCCATCGGCAAGAACGCTAAATCCACCAAATGCACCGTCACTCTGTCGCGGTTGGATGCATCGGCTGTGAGTGAAAGGGCCGAGTGAAGCGTAATCGGTTGGTCGATCGCGATTGACGTCACCCCTGTTTTCTCTCAATCTGAACGAGAGTTTCCAGCCTTGTAGAGCCTCCAAGCGCTGATGACCGAGGCGTCCAACGACGTGCTGCGCAAGCATGGTGAAAGCCCGATCCGGGAGTGAGGAAGGCGGTATGCCAACGCCGTTGCAATTTAACCTCTTATGCCGCCTCGACGCATCAAGACGCGCCGGCTATTGCGCTGGCAACGAGGCTGCTTCGTCATCAGCAGATCATCGCTAATCGGAGTTGTCGCTTGCAGCCGATCTACGTCACCAAGCCGTATTTGCCCCCGCTCGATGAATTCGTTCGCCTGCTGGAACAGGTATGGGAAAGCCGCATCCTCACCAACAACGGCCCGTTCCATCAGCAGCTCGAAGGCCGCTTGCAGGACGTCTTCGATTCACCTCACGTTTCGCTGACGAACAACGGCATGCTTGCGCTGACTACCGCGATCAATGCGGCGCAGCTCGAAGGAGAGGTGATAACCACGCCCTATTCCTTTGTGGCGACCACCCACGCTCTGGCGCTCGAAGGCTTGACACCCGTCTTTGTCGATATTCGCCCGTCCGACCTCAACATCGATCCGGACCTGATCGAAGCGGCAATCACCGAGCGTACCAGCGCGATCGTAGCGGTTCATGTTTACGGTAATCCCTGCGCGGTCGCCCAGATTGAGGATATTGCCGCGCGCCATAACCTGAAGGTCATCTACGACGCCGCCCATGCCTTTGGCGTCCGCTATCAGGGGCGCAGCCTCCTGTCGTATGGTGATTTTGGGGCGCTGAGCTTCCACGCCACCAAGGCGTTCAACACGTTCGAGGGCGGTGCGGTGGTATCGCGCGAGGCCGAGGGCAAGCGGGCGGTCGATGCCGTGCGTAACTTCGGCATCGCCGACGAAGTGAACATCCCAGTGGTGGGCACTAATGCCAAGATGAGCGAGATCAACGCCGCGTTCGGTATGGTGCAACTCGAGCATTTCGAGGACGTGCGGCGCCGGCGTCGGCAGATCGACACGCGGTATCGCGAGCGACTCAGCGCGATCGAGGGGATCGACCTTGTCCCCATCCCGGATGGGGTGGAGTCGAACTTTTCCTATTTTCCTATCATGGTGCGCGACAGTTTCTCGCTGAGCCGTGACGCGCTGTACGAGGCGTTGAAGGCGGAAGGCATCTATTCGCGCCGCTACTTCTACCCGCTGCTGTCATCCTTGCCGATGTACGCGGATCTGCCATCGGCAGCAGCAGGGCGACTCCCCCAGGCGGAACGCGCCGCGGCGCAGGTTCTGTGCCTGCCTATCTATCCGGATCTTACCGATGCCGACCAGCAGCGTATCGTTCAGGCAGTGATCGACCACGCCCGACAATGAGACTGGCGATCTTTGGTACAGGCGGAATGGGGCGTGAGGTTGCTGACATCGTCTCACGTTCGCCGCGGCTGAGTGAATATTACAGCGAAATCTCTTTCGTGACAGACGCGCCGGCAGGCCCAGTGCAGGGGATTCCGGTCGTTCATCCGGACGCCATCAGTTCAGATGACGAACTCTGCCTAGCTGTCGGCAGTTCTGCTGACCGCCGCATGCTTGCAGCCCGCTTCGCCGGACGACGTTTCGCAACCATCGTGTCCGATCACGCCATCATATCGCCGTTGGCCTGCCTCGGGGCCGGAGCGATCGTGTGCGACTTTGCCGTGGTGAACAATGGCGTGACAACCGGCGATCATTTCCTCGCTAATGTTTACGCCCAAGTATCGCACGATTGCCTGCTAGGCGATTACGTCACTCTCTCTCCTAAGGCGAGCTGCAACGGCTGGGTCCGGATTGAGGACGATGTGTTCGTCGGCGCCGGAGCAGTGATCCGCAACGGCTCACCAGCCCGTAGGCTCTACATCGGTACGGGGGCGACAATCGGGATGGGCGCGGTAGTGACAAAGGACGTGCCCGCAGGTGCGACCGCCATAGGAACGACATTGCGCTCCGCCTGAACCGTCATTCCTTGCGCAGGCGTGGCAATACCGAGCGAAACGGGGTAATCCTAATTAGTTCGTGTGTATGGCCCACACCAAGCACTACTGCCGTGCAGACGAAAAACCCGCCGCCCGCGATGGTGAGGATCGCGAGATTGGCGGTGTCGCCGTATGCGAGCAAAGGACGCAGCAGCAGCAACACCGCTACCATTGCTGAAGTCAGCATGATCAGACTGGCAAGATCGCGCAATTGCGCGAGCGGATTGTAGTCGATCATCCGTCCAGCTGCGCCGGCATTGATGAAAAAAGCGACGTAGGCGAACAGCGTTTGACCAATTGCCAAGCCGGTGATGCCGAACATGCTGCCGACAGCAACAAAGGCAATACCGACGACTTTCTTTGCAATCTCCACCTTAAGATAAAGATCAGAGCGGCCCTGAGCCAGCATGAGCTGCAAATTCACCGCGTGGAGTGGAAACAAGATGCCGCCCAAGGCTAGAATCGATAGAACGGGGGCGGCGACGAGCCATTTCGGGCCGTACAGAACCTTGATGACGAGATCTGGCATAGTAGCAAGCGCGGCCATCAACGGCAGATTGATGAGCATCACGACACCCTGAGCCATGCGCACCCCGCGACGCAGCGCCTCATGGTCCTGTGATTTAGCGGAGAACACCGGCAGTGCGACCCGCGTGACGATCGCGGCCAGAATGTTGGCGGGTAGGATCTGCAGGCTTTGCGCGCGATTATAGAAGCCTAAGTCTCGCGCGCCATGCAGCTTGCCGATAATCAGCGACGAGCCGTGCGCATATGCGACCTCGAGCAGTCCCGACAGTGCAATTAGCGAACCAAATCCCGCGAGTTGCCGCGCGGACCGAAAATGAGGCCGCAATAGCGGACGCCAGCCTGCCAGCACCCAGACAGCGACGGTGTTGACCATTGCGGTCGTTAGTGACTGAAATACAAAGCACCACACACCTGCGCCATTCACGGCAGTGAAAATTACGGCGATCCCACCTGATACCGTGGCCAGTAGGCCTGCTCGAGCGACTAGGTCGAAACGCAAGCTTCTTTGCAACATGGCCGAAGGAACTGTGCCAACCGCCATGATCGGAACTGCAATGGCGATTGCCGTCAGAACCGGACGAAGTACTGGATATCCCAATCCATCGGCGACAAGAGAAGCTAATAGGAATATTGCAAACGCAATAATAAAAGATGCTAACGTATTATACCAGAATACAGCAGTCTGTTCTTCTAAACTAATCTCTTTTTTTTGAATTATTGCTGCTGAAAAGCCACCATCTATTAGTACAAGAGAAACAGAAATAAATATCATCATTATGGCATAAATGCCAAAATCTGTAGGCGAGAGCACACGGGCAAGAACTAATGATATAGCAAACTGAACAAAGGATCTAGTTCCAAGATCCAAGGCGCTCCACATGCCAGCTGATACAGCGCCCCCGGTTCTAGCCAGTGCCATTGTAAAAAAAACTTTCTACTGCATTGGTAAAATTAACTACCATCTGATCTTCGGCTTTTCGATCCTGAGAGAGTCTTTCAAGAAGCAGGCCTCTCGTATTGATGGCCCACTCGACATCGTCCCATCCATAGGCCAAGCCGTAGCGATCTTCCTCACGGGGAAACCACTGTTCCTTAGTTACTCCAGGTACGGGCTCAATCACCGGTGTACAACCGCACATTGCCGCAAAAACCGAGTACATCGAGTAAGTATCAAGACTTTGTAGATACTCGCTTCTATTGAAATGATCCGCCGTTTCTTCGTGCGACATTCCATCTACGATATCGTCGCTCTTTAGCTCTATACAGCTCAGCCGATTTTTTCCCTTGCGGATAAGTACGCAAGTGCCAGCGCGGTTTTCATCACCACGATTGGTATAAGCAGGGTGAAGATAGGTTACAGTGAGTCTGTTATCTAAATTGGAATTATAGTTGGTGTCGTTGAAAGCGTCCTGGTAAAAAAAGTAGAGCTCGTTCTTACCGTATCTTACTTTTCCGGTATGGTGTCCGGGGCGGTGCAGGAACCAGCGGACGACCTTTCGGCTTCGCAGCGGGTTATCGACGACCACCTCAGGGTAAACTGCCACAGCGTCCTTGACAATTTGCCTCGTTGCTATCGGGACGGAGAACGGACCCGTCGAAAACCGCTGGCCTGGCAGCAACTGCCGCCAACGCCGGATGATCTTGCCCGCCTCCTTCCAGCTACGCGGAAGGAGGCTGTAAGGCGTGGTAGCGGGCCATATATAGGCGTCGAAGCCAAGTTCGCGAAGACGTTCGCAGAGAAGCAGTAACGCAATGCCTCCGCCAGAATCCTGATCGTATGGAAAAGAAAAGACAACGAACCGCAACTTATTCTTTTTCATGGAAGTACTCGTAAAGTAACACCATGGTATATGCCGGCATGAATCGCGACCATGGGACACGAATTATGCCGCATCAGTTGCGTGGCCATTCGCATCAGTGAGAGGGCTTAGTCGCCCTCTTGAGAGATGTTTTGAACCGCTTTCAGGATCGCCCGCCCATAGGCAGTTTTCTTGAACCGTTCGCCCGCCTCGCGCGCCTGGTCGGCGGATATGAACCCCTTCTCGAGCGCGATTTCCTCAAGGCAGGCGATCTGGATGCCCTGGCGGTGCTGGAGCGTGCGGACGAACTCGGATGCCTCAAGGAGGCTGTCGTGCGTGCCCGTATCTAGCCACGCATAGCCGCGGCCCATCTGCTCGACGTAGAGGTCGCCCGCTTCCATGTAGAGCCGGTTGAGGTCGGTGATCTCCAGCTCACCGCGCGGGGACGGCTGGAGGTTGCGGGCGAAATCCACGACGCGATTGTCGTAGAAGTAGAGCCCCGTCACCGCATGGTTGGACTTTGGCTGCGCCGGCTTCTCCTCTAGGCTGATCGCGCGGCCACCTTCGCCGAACTCGACCACGCCATAGCGCTCGGGATCTTCGACCTGATAGCTGAACACCGTGGCGCAGCCCTTGCGGTTGACCGCGCTGGTCAGCAGGTCAGTTAGGTGTGCGCCGAAAAAGATATTGTCGCCCAGCACCAGCGCGACATCGTCGTCACCAATGAAGTCCGCGCCGATCGTGAACGCCTGCGCCAGCCCGTCGGGGCTGGGCTGCTCGGCATAGCTGATCTGCACGCCGAACGCCGAACCGTCGCCGAATAGCCGTTGGTAATTCCCGAGATATTCCGGCGATGAGATGATCAGCACCTCGCGGATACCAGCGAGCATCAGCACTGACAGTGGGTAATAGATCATCGGCTTGTCGTATACCGGCAGCAGCTGCTTGTTCACCGCCAGCGTCGCCGGGTGGAGCCGCGTGCCCGAGCCGCCCGCGAGAATGATGCCCTTCACTTGCCGTTCTCCATTGGGGCTACTCCGATCAGTTCGTCGAGGATGTCGCTTAATGCGTCCTGCCAGGCACGCGGCGCAATGCCGTAAGCGGCGCGAATCGCGTTGTGACTCAGCAGCGAATTGGCCGGGCGCTTCGCGGACGTTGGATATTGGTCGGTGGTGATCGGCATGACTCTGGCCGTGGCCCCGCCGCGTTCGCCCGACTGGCGGAAGATCTCGGCCGCGAAGCCCGCCCAGCTCGTCTCGCCTGCGTTGCTGAAGTGGAAGGTGCCGGTCGGCGCGTCTGCATCCTCGACCAGCCGCAGCGTGATCGCCGTTAGCGCGCCCGCCAGATCCGCCGCGCTCGTCGGCGAACCGCGTTGGTCGTCCACCACGGTCAGCGTGTCACGCTCGGCGCCCACCCGCAGCATGGTCTTCACGAAATTGTTGCCGTGCGCCGAGACCACCCAGGCCGTGCGCACGATCACGTGCCGCACGCCCGAGGTGCGCACCGCCAGCTCGCCGCCGAGCTTGGACGCGCCGTACACACCGAGGGGGGCGACCGGGTCACTCACCTCCCAAGCGCCCTGCTTGTCGCCGGCGAAGACATAGTCGGTCGATACCTGCACCAGCGGGATGCCGGCCTCGGCGCAAGCCTCGCCGAACGCCGCGGGTGCCATGGCGTTGACTGCCCAGGCGGTGACCACGTTGCTCTCCGCCTTGTCGACCGCGGTGTATGCCGCGCCGTTGATCACCGCGGCCCAGGGTCGTTCCGCCACCTTGGCGGCGATCGCCGCGGTGTCGGTGAGGTCGAGGTCGGCGACGTCGATCGCGACGACCTCATAGCCCGTCGGCCAAGCGCAGCGCTGCAGTTCAGTGCCAAGCTGCCCCCCCTTGCCGGTGACAAGAATTGCGCGGGTCATGCGGCGACGCCGCGCCGCTGCGCTGCGCCCTGCTCAACGATCGGACGCCACCAGCTCTCGTTATCGAGATACCAGCGCACCGTCTTCTCGATGCCCGTTTCGAACGTCTCCTCGGGCCGCCAGCCGAGCTCCTGCTCAATCCGCGTGGCGTCGATCGCGTAGCGCTTGTCGTGCCCCGGCCGATCGGCGACCGAGGTGATCTGCTCGGCGTAAGGCTTGCCGTCGGCGCGCGGACGCAGCTGATCAAGGATGCCGCAGATCGTGTGGACGACTTCAATGTTCTGCTTCTCGTTAAAGCCGCCGACATTGTACGTTCGGCCGACTTCGCCGCGCTCGAACACCACTTGGAGCGCACGGACGTGATCCTCGACGAACAGCCAGTCGCGCACCTGATCGCCCTTGCCGTAGACCGGCAGCGGCTCGCCATCTAGGGCCTTGGCGATCATCAGCGGCACCAGCTTCTCGGGGAAGTGATAGGGTCCGTAATTGTTCGAGCAATTGGTAATCAGCACCGGCAGGCCGAAGGTGTGGCCCCATGCTGACACGAGATGGTCGCTGCCCGCCTTGGACGCTGAATAGGGCGAGCGCGGGTCGTAGGGCGTGTCCTCGGTGAACAACCCGGTGTCGCCAAGCGAGCCGTACACTTCGTCGGTCGAGATATGGTGAAAGCGGAACGCCTCTTTCGCGGCGCTTTCCAGCGACTGCCAATAGCTGCGCGCTTCGGCGAGCATCGTATAGGTGCCGACGACATTGGTCTGGATGAAGGCACCCGGGCCGTCGATCGAGCGATCGACGTGGCTCTCCGCAGCAAGATGCGTGATGACGTCGGGCTTGAACTCGGCGATCGCCGCACGCACCGCCTCGGCATCGCAGATGTCGCCTTGCACAAAGCGGTAGCGGTTGCTGTCCGCCACCCGCTCCACCGTGGTCAGCGTACCGGCATAGGTCAGCTTGTCGAAGTTCAGGATCTCGTGGGTCGTGTTCTCGATGAGGTGACGGACGAGAGCCGAGCCGATGAAGCCGGCCCCGCCGGTGACGAAGATGCGCATTAATGTGGTCCTTCAGGCGAGCGGGGTGAGCGGGTTGCCATCATAGGCGAACGGGCTATCGAAATCCGCAAGGCTAGGCTGGATCTGATCCTTGGCCGACAGCTCAGGCGTCACGCCGGCGGGGATCGGCCAGTCGATGCCGACACTGTCCCAGCGGATCCCGCCATCCGCCTCGGGCGCATAGGTGTCCGAGCATTTGTAGGTCACCTCGCAATCCGCCTCCAGCGTCACGAAGCCGTGCGCGAAGCCGATCGGAATGAACAGCTGATGCCCGTTTTCGGCCGACAGCTCCGCTCCCACCCAATGGCCATAGGTAGGTGATCCTTTGCGCACGTCGACGGCAAGGTCGTAGATCCGCCCACGGATGCAGCGCACCAATTTGTCTTGCCCGCGCGGCGGGGTCTGGAAGTGCAGCCCGCGCAAGGTGAACGCCGGCACCGATAGCGAGTGATTATCCTGCACAAAGCGGCAGGTGATGCCGAGCTTCTCGAAGGCCGGTTCCGAATACACTTCGGTAAACCAGCCACGGGCATCGCCGAAGCGCTTGGGCGTGATGAGCTGGACGGGGGAGAATAGCATAAAGCGGCCGAATAGGAGACTTAGGAAGCATCGGCAAATCGTTTTAGTCGGTCCCGCGCATGTGGCGGCGACCATGTGGTCAGCCGATTGCATCTCAATATCGTATCGCCTTGGCTCTTGTCGCAACCCGGCTGTCCCGCTCCGCTTGGCAGGTTGAGAAGAGGGCGTCACAATATGACCCATGGTTTTTGCCGTCGATCGCCGAACCCTTCTAGCCGTTGTAACCAGCGCCATGGGGCCTCTTCTCGCCCAGTCGAGCACCGCCAAGGCGAAAGTCGAAGGGGGGACATGGCGCTTCTATCGTAGTGGCAGTGCTCAGCCTGCACCCGTCTACACCGAGGCGGATCGGACGATAATGGCAGCCGCCGAGATCGTCCCTGATAAGCAGGGACGGTTGCCGAAAATGTATCTAGATCCGGCGATAGAATATCGTGCGGTATTGTCTGATGCGCGTGGGCGCACGCTAGCTACGCTGGATCCCGTGCCGGTTGTCGGCGCCGGGCTGCGCAGGGGAGCGGCAGAAGGCGGTGCCCGCATCGTCGTGTCTGGTGCGATCGGCGATGGCGGGTTCCATCCCCTGTCCGAACGCTTCTCCAGCTTGGCCGAGGCGCAGGCAGTGTTTCCCGCTGCTTCCGCCCTCACCGATTCAATCTGTGGGGCGGCCATCCAGTCGGCGATCAACCGTGCGGTGCAGCGCGGCAAGGCGTTGCAGGGAGGAGCCAGCGTCTTTCTGCCGCATGGTCGTTATCCGCTTTCGCGCTCGCTTGTGCTGCCTGACGGTGTGTCGCTGGAGGGCGAAGGGCGCGACAGGACGTTTATCGACAACCAGAACAGTCCGCTGGCAATGCCGCTGGTCGTCAACGATCCCGCCGGCATTGCGCGTATATCGTTGCGCGGCCTGTCGCTGCATGGCGGCACCCATGGCGTCCGGATCCAGGTCGCCAGCTATGTCGAGGGGTTGTTGATCGAAGGCGTGTCGTTTCAGTTGCAAACGGACAAGAACTTCGAATGCAACAAGCTCCTCCAGATGGCGACCTTCCGGGATTGTGCTTTCGGGATCGCGCCATTCGGCGTCTATGTCGCGGCATGGACTGCGAACGTCGTCTCCTTCGAGGGGTGCAGCTTCGAGAATCATTCGCAAACCCATCTGCACTTGCGTGGTGCCGAGGGCGTCACCGTCACCGGCGGACGTTTCGAAGGTGGTGGCGTCTTTGATCCGGCGCGCGCGACGATCGATATCGAATCCGCCGCAGCAGTCAGCTTCAAGGGCGTGTATTTCGAAAACACCCATGCCGTCCTGTTGCGCGAACGCTATTCACGAGATGGCATCAGCTTCAGCGATTGCCATTTCACGGGAGCGCCGGGGCCATCTGGTCCGCCATCACTTGTCGCCTACCGCTTTGACAGCGATGGAATCGTGACCTTCGGGTCGAACGACTGGTATCTGCCGACCCGTGCGCCGGCACGGATCGCGCTGCACGGTGTGAACCGTAAGCTGATCACCGAAGGGCGCCTCTATTTCGCCCGTTCGGCGACCTATCACCATATCCGCTCGGAACCCGTGGTGCTCAGGCAAGGGGAGAGGCGCGATCTTCTCGCCATCCGTCGGGAAGGAAGCGGTCCGGCATTGACGCTTTCCGGCAGCCTTGTGGTCGAGGTAAGGGCGAGGGAGGGCACCCGCACGCGTTATCAATATGCCGTGACGGCGGTTGCAGGTGAGAGCGAGACAAGCTTGCGTGTCGAGCCGCTCGATCTGGGAGCGCCGGCACTGGAGGTGCGTCCGGACGAGAATGGCGGTATGGTGGCGTGGCTCGTCGCGGCGATCAGCCCGATCGAGCTGCAATGGACGTTTGAAGGATCCGTCAAGGGTGTGCGTGCTGACGAAAGCGCTCTTCTCGCCATCGACCTGAGCCGATTGCCGAAACGAGGATAGAGGTTGAGAAGCGGCAGCCATGCCTTAAGGCGCAGCCCGTCACGCATACGCCGTTCGCTACAGATTGGAAAATTGTCCCTTGCACCATGATGATCTGTTCATTGGTACGGCGTGTGCCGATGCCGCATCCGCCGAGCGCCTGGCCGATCGGTTGGGCCTGCCCGCTTGATGACGTGTACTTCTGTCGCGGTCCTGCTAGCTACCTATAACGGTGCGGCCCATTGCGAAACGCAGCTGATCTCCCTTCTGTGGCAGCGCGGCGTTGACGTGCATATCTATGTCCGTGATGACGGTTCGCGCGATGCGACGCCGGCGATCCTGCGCGACTGGGCCGAGCGTCATCCCGGTCGCTTCACCATCATCGACAACGAAGGCGTGTCGACCGGGTCGGCGAACGGCAATTTCTTTGCGCTGCTTGCCGCGATCGACACTGCGCGCCACGACTATGTTGCTTTTGCCGATCAGGACGACGTGTGGACCCCGGACAAGCTCGCCCGTGCGGTAAAGAGGTTGGTGGAAGAGGGGGCGGAAGGCTATTCATCCGACCTGATCGCCTACAGCGCTGCGGCAGAACCTACCGCGGCACACGCATGGATTTTGCACAAGGCAGGGCGTCCGGCCGATCTCGATTATCTATTCCAGGGCGCATCGGCGGGATGTACCTATGTCCTGACGCGCCATGCGGCGGCGATGGCACAAGCTGTGATGGCGACGGCGCCGGCCTTCTGTGCGGATCCGTCACACGATTGGATCCTGTACGCGATCTGCCGTTCGCGCGGATTGAAATGGGTGCGTGATCCGGCTGCGGAGATCCTGTACCGCCAGCATGACGGCAATCAATATGGCGCCAAGCGCGGTCCGGCGGAACTAGCCGCCAAGCTGCGGGTCATGCGATCGAGCTGGTATCGCGATCACATCCTGTGGCTGCGCCATGTCCTGATCAACAGCGATAGCGAACGAGCCGTGCTGGACGCGGTGGCACGGGGCGCCCTGTCTGACCGATGGCGGTTAATCCGGGAGGCGGGGCGGTTCCGGCGCACACCGGCCTATGTCGCACAGCTGCGCGCCGCCATCGTGCTGCGGATGATCTGAGTTCGGTCGCCCATCACGCTTGCCGCCATTGACGTATTGCCTAAAAAGCGGCAGCGACGTTGGTGTTTTACATCCACACCGTGCGGCCGCGGCACGTGTGACAGCAAGGCAGTTCGTCATAATGCATTCCGACCATCAACTGCCGGCCGCCAGTTCGGCACGTGTCGATGTTGCGGTTGTGGTCGTCCTGTATCACCCTGGGGACGACGATCTTGCCAATCTGTCGAGGTTGACCCAATGGGGTGTGCGCGTCGTGGCGGTAGTCAATGCCATTGACGACGTCCGGCGTGCGGCCATGCCGGCGACGGGCGCGCAGGTGATCGCCAATCCTCGCAATTTGGGGCTGGCACATGCGCTAAACCAAGGGATCGGTGCCGCGGTCGGGAACGGTGCGCGCTATGTTCTCCTGCTGGATCAGGACAGCCGTCCGACGTCCGACATGCTGGACGCGCTCCTCGCGGCTGCCACCGCGATGGAAGCCGAAGGGCGCCCGATTGCCTGCGTGGCGCCGGTGCTGCACGATCGCAAGTCAACTGGTGGTGCTAATACTGCGTGGGATAACGGGCCATTCGCCACGTCGGGAACGCTGTTGACGCGGGCTGGATGGGAGCAGGTCGGTCCCATGTGGGAGCCGTTGTTTATCGATGGGATTGACCATGAATGGTGCTTCCGCGCACGCGGACGCGGAATGGAAACGGTACTCGTCCGTGCGGCGGTGATGGAACACAATCTGGGTGATGAGGGGATGAATTTCCTTGGCCGCTACCGACCGGTCCATCGCTCACCGCTGCGGCATTATTTCATCGTGCGCAACACATTGTGGCTGGCTCGCAAGGGCTATATCCCGCTGGGATGGCGGGCGAGCGAAGTGGCAAAGCTCGCCTACCGCATCGCCACTTATCTCTTGGTGAGCAATGATCGTTCCCGCACTGTCGGCAACATCACTGCGGCGCTTGCTGACGGAGTTGCGCAATCCCGTCAGCGGCAGCCGATATGATTAATGCACGAAATCTATCATCATGGTGCTAGTACTCTGAAGACGACCGAAGGACGGCCGGCTTATTGGATGGCCTATGGCACCATCGTGCTTGCGGTACTACTAATCAGCCTGCTCACCGAACCATCGCGGTTTGGCGACTTCGAAGCCTATGTTCTATACCTCGACGCTCTGGTTCACTTCCCGTCGCCTAGCTGGATGTATTTCGAGGTATTCTCAAACCTCTATCTGCTGGGATCATATTGGCTGACCCAGTCGGTCTTTTCGGCCGTGACCTTCGCCCATTACATACTGAGCATCTTTTCCGTATTAGCGCTGGGTGCTGCGTTTCCACCGCGCCGCACGCCGTGGCCTTCGCTATTGTTTATCTTCGCGATGCTTGGTCCGCTGCTCGCCTTTGTGACAATGCGCGCAACGCCCGCCTATTTCCTGGTCGCACTTGGCGTGCGGTACGCTGTGGAACGGCGACCGGCTGCATGGATTTTTCTGACCGCGGCAGCAATGTTCCACATTTCATCGCTATTGGCTGCTCCGCCAATGGCGCTTCTGTATTTTGAGCGGAACTTGCCGGCGATGCTCCGATCGAATCGGTCGCGGCGCTATTATCTTCTGGTTGCTCTAACTATTGTGGCATTTGGTGCAGCGCTGCCACAGCTTTCTAGTAGTGTAACTGCTTTGATCCAGTCGATACCGGTTATATCAAAATATGACGCTTATACCGAAAGTGTGTCTACCGACACGCAAATAGGTCATTATATCTTTCTCTTATTTCTCTCTGTCCTTACAGTGGGATTCCTTGCTGTGCAGCAGGGTGCAGCCGCAAGATTGAACATCTTCGTGCTGGCATCATTCGCGCTGTATGTCGTGATGTTTTTCTCGGCATCGCCGATTGCCGCCTTCCGGCAGGCACCGTTCTGGGTTATGCCGATGCTTGCCGTCCTGCCATGGGAGAGGCTAGGCTTCAACCATGCGACAGCGCCGGTTTTCATTGCAGGCTGCATCGGGTTGTTCGCCTTCCAGTTCAATCAGGTTTATCTTTAAATCCGCGGCGGCAGGCGTGCTTGAACGGATTGGTCAAGAAAGCTAGCCATGTCACATGGATAATCCGTTCAACACCGGTTTCTATAGTTCCGACGATCTTCGACAGATGGGTTTCGGCAAGGTTGGTGCTCATGTGCAAGTCGCGCGGAGTTGCACCATCGTCGGGCTGAGCAATATCGTGCTGGGCGACCATGTGCGGATCGATGCAATGTGCTCGATCATTGCCACTGGGCCGGTTACGTTCGAAGGGCGAAACCACATCGGCGCCTTTTGCCATCTGGTGGGCCGTGGAGGGCTGGAGCTCGGAAAATATGCAGGTTTGTCGCAGCGTGTTAGCATCTATACCGCAAGCGATGACTATGGCGGAGGTTTTCTGACCAACCCCACGGTTCCCGAGAAGTATACCAGTTGCACCGTTGCGCCAGTCCGGCTTGGGAGGCACGTCATCATCGGCTCGGGCACGGTTGTGTTGCCTGGCACGGATATAGGTGAGGGCGCTTCGGTGGGGGCGCTGTCGCTAGTTACTAAGTCGCTTGACCCGTGGCATGTCTATTCGGGTATACCGGCGCGGCGTCTGAAGGCGCGCTCACGCGACTTGTTGGCATTGGAAGCGCAGTTAGAGGCGGAGCCGTCTAGCGGCTGATTTTGCGCCACATGGCGTGCGGCACTGCTGGCGTACATGACTTGGCAACGCTCTTTTGCGTGACCAGGAATGACGATAAGAAGATCTCTTGCGGGCAAATTGCCGAGTACGCGGAGCAGAATGTTGAAAATGATTGCGGATCCGCTGCTGGCTTTGCCTCGTGCCCTGAAGCGCATAATTGCGGTTGGAGTCGATATTGCGCTTTGTGCGCTTACTGTGTGGATCGCGTATTATCTCCGCCTTAGCGAATGGGTGCCGCTAAACGGTCGTCCTATGCTGGCGGTGGGGCTGTCCGTCACGCTAGCTATTCCCGTTTTTGCGGCGTTTGGTCTGTACCGGATCGTGTTTCGTCACGCCGGGGCAGATGCCATTGTGTCATGTGCGATCGCATGTGCCGTATACGGACTAGGCTATGCGGCCCTAATTACCGCTTATGGATTCAATCTGATCCCGCGGACAGTGGGACTGATGCAGCCAGCGTTGTTATTCATCGCCGTTGCAGGCTCGCGTGCCGCTGCTGGATTACTACTTGGGCGGCAATATCGCGGAATACGCGCCGCACATGGTAAGGCGCGCGCGCTGATCTATGGTGCGGGATCCACCGGTCGCCAGATCGCTGAAGCAATGGCGATCAGCCAAGAGATGCGCATCGTCGGTTTTGTGGACGACGATCGATCGCTGCACAACAGCCGAATACGGCGACTACGAGTTTATTCCCCCCATGATCTCGATACCTTGGTCGAAAAACAGGAGATCACGGACGTTCTGCTCGCCATTCCAACGGCGCGGCGAGCGCGACGTATGGAAATTGTTGAGCGGCTGAAGGCGATTGGGCTGCGAGTTCGCACCTTGCCCGGCCTGATGGATCTGGCACACGGCACGTTTCAGGCTAGCGACCTTCGCGAGGTGACGATCACCGATTTGCTGCAGCGCGCGTCCGTTCCTTACGACGACAGTGCGATGCATGACCATGTCGCCGGCAACGTCGTCCTAGTGACCGGAGCTGGCGGATCAATCGGCAGCGAGTTGTGCCGGCAGATTGCCGCCATGAAGCCGCGCCGGCTCCTCCTCGTCGAGCGTAGCGAATATGCGCTCTACGCTATTCACAACGAATTGCAGGCCGCTGGCCATAACATGCTGGTACCGCTGCTGGCGTCAGTCACTGATGCGTCGCGGATGGACAGCATCCTGGGCACGTGGCAGCCGCATATGGTCTTCCACGCCGCTGCCTACAAGCATGTGCCGCTAGTGGAGCACAATCCTCTGGAAGGATTGCGCAACAATGTGATCGGTACGGCAGTGATCGCCGAACTGGCAGCCCAGCATAACGTGCGTGATTTCGTTCTCATCAGCACTGACAAAGCGGTGCGCCCTACCAATACTATGGGCGCGTCCAAGCGGTTGGCGGAGTTGGTGCTTCAAGGCTTAAGCCAGACGGAGGCGGCACAGCGAACCTGTTTCTCCATGGTTCGCTTCGGCAATGTTCTCGGGTCGAGCGGGTCGGTGGTGCCGCTGTTCACACGCCAGATCAGGAAAGGTGGCCCCATCACGATCACGCATCCCGATATCACCCGCTATTTCATGACCATTCCCGAGGCGGTGCAACTGGTGCTGCAGGCCGGCGCGATGGCACAGGGAGGCGAGGTCTTCGTCCTAGACATGGGTGATCCGGTACGGATCTACGATCTGGCCTGTAACATGGTCCGCCTATCAGGTCTGACCGTACGTGACGCCAGCCACCCTGAGGGTGATATTGAGATCAAGACGGTCGGCCTGCGACCGGGAGAGAAATTGTTTGAAGAATTGCTGATCGGCAACAATCCCATGCCCACGGCGCATCCCCGGATCATGCAGGCGACCGAACACAGCGTACCTTGGTCGCAGCTGCGCACGCAACTCGCCCGGCTCTCCGACATGATCGCGGTCGGTGACGTGCCGGGCGCACGCACGCTACTGCAGGCGAACGTGGTCGAGTTCACCCCCAGCAGCGACATCGTGGATTGGGTGGCCATGGCACGGGAAGAAGGACGATCGCTTACTCCGGAGGCGGTCGCCTCATGATCCGGCAAGGAACGTTCCCGCGGCGCGCCGCAGCGCGTCGGCCCGGCCTGTCGCTGCCGGACGGGCTGGGCATGACGCTCGTAATTTCGGTGTTGTTCCTCATCGTGTTGTGGGTCGCGGGCGGAGCGTCGCGTCCGGACGTGATGGGGCAGCCGGTCGTGCGCGGCGCGGCTTGGATGGCGTTGTGCCTTGCGGCGCTGTTCGCCCCGCGTCCGGCGTTGGTCGGGCATCGATCGATAGCATTGTTCCTCGGGCTGGCACTTGCGCTAGCCCTTGTGCAACTAGTTCCTTTACCCCCATCCACATGGCAAATGCTGCCCGGTCGCGCGCTGTTGACCGATGCGGCCGCCATCGCCGGCGGGGGGCAGCCGTGGCGCCCTCTTTCAATGGTGCCCGATGCGACGACCAATGCCGCAGCGTCGCTGGTGGTGCCCATCGCCATGTTGGTGCTGCTGGCATCCATGCAGGAAGCGGAGCGCCGTTGGTTGCCCGTGGTCCTGCTCGGCCTAATCGTCGCTTCGACCCTGTTGGGGCTGCTCCAGTTTTCAGGATCGCGGTTCAACAATCCGCTGATCAACGACACGGTGGGGCAGATCAGCGCATCTTTTGCAAACCGGAACCATCTGGCGTTGTTCTTGGCGATCGGCTGCGTCCTGGCACCAGCTTGGGCGGTTCACGGCGCACGCGGCGTGCAGTGGCGGCTAATGGCGGCACTTGGAATGACGTTGCTGTTCGTCCTAATGATCCTGGCTACCGGTTCGCGCGCAGGACTACTGCTGTGCAGTCTGGCCCTTGCGGCCGCATCGGTGCTGGTTTGGAAAGATGTCCGTCGGGAATTGCGTCGCTATCCGCGCTGGGTACTGCCTGCTTTGGGCGCAAGTGTTGCAGGCGTGATCACGGTTTCGGTGCTTGTCGCCGTTGCCGCGAACCGTGCGATGTCGATCAACCGTATCTTGGTGGGTGGAGAGGTGCAAGACATGCGCGGTCGCGCGTTGCCGACCGTGGTGGAGATGGTCCGCACCTATTTCCCGGCCGGTTCGGGGCTGGGCGGCTTTGATCCCATCTTTCGCATTCACGAACCCCAAAATTTGCTGAAGCTTACCTATTTTAACCACGCACATAACGATTTGCTGGAGGTGGCGTTGGACACCGGACTGCCTGGCCTGCTGCTGCTGTTTGCAGCGATCGCCTGGTGGGGCATTGCGACCTTCCACGCATGGCGTGGAGGAAGCGCCGCTCTGCTTCCTCGGCTCGGGTCCGTGATCCTCGGGCTGATACTGGTGGCAAGCCTGTTCGATTATCCGGTGCGCACACCGATGATCATGGCAGTGCTGGTGATCGCGGCGTGGTGGCTAAACGACCCTGCACCTCGCGGAGGGGCCACTTTACGCAATTAAGGCGCTTACCTATAGGTGCACGCTTCTTAATCAAGCCGGATAAGCTGCAGCGCATGCGACAACTTTGTACCATTTTTCTTGTCGCGACGTTGCTGGCCGGGTGTGCCACCCCGCAGCCGTTGACATCGACGGAACAGTTGACTGTGGTCGATACCAACGGCGTTCTGCCGCCGCCTGGCCGGGGTGATCTGACCGCAGGGGACCGACCTGCGCTGATCGGCCCACTCGATACCATACAAGTCGACGTGTTTAACGTGACCGCGCTCAGCCGCGAGATCCAGGTTGATGCCAGTGGACGTATCGCCATGCCGCTGGCAGGTACGATCGATGCGCGTGGCCGCACGGCAGCCGAATTGGCAGAAGCAATCGAAGCAGCGCTTCGCCAGCGGTACGTCCGCAACCCGGAAGTGATTGTTAACATCAAGAACTCGGTTAGCCAAGTTGCGACAATCGATGGCCAAGTGAACGAACCCGGTTTGTATCCCGTCACCAATCAGATGACCTTGATGCGCATCATCGCGTCAGCACGCGGCATGTCTGAATTCGCGCGACAGGAAGAAGTGGTCATTCTGCGCACGGTGGGTAACCAGCGCATGGCTGGCTTGTACAATGTCGCAGCAATTAGGCGGGGCGCGTATCCCGATCCTGCGATCTACGCGAATGACGTCATCATCGTTGGGGATTCGCCGCAACGCCGTCTGTTCCGCGATATTATATCGGCATCTCCGCTACTTGTGGCGCCGTTGATCACAATTCTGAATTAAAGGCCCGGCATGAACGATATGACTTCGACTCTGCCGGCCAGCCACAAGCCCGCACCGCGCGTGATTGTGGCCGAAGAGATTCCGATTGTGCGGCGTTACCTGCGCATCGCTCTGCGCTGGCGCTATGTCATTCTGGGCGTGATCGCGGCGTCGCTGCTGATCGCGCTGATCGTGACGCTGCTGATGACGCCGCGCTACACCGCCGCCGCTACGATCGAGGTGTCACGCGAATCTGGGCAGGTCACCAATTTCGAAGGTGTGGAACAAAAGGAAGGCACGGCGGACCAGGAATTCTACCAGACGCAATATGGCCTGCTGAAGTCGCGATCACTCGCGGAGCGGGTGGCCACGCAACTGCGGCTGGTGGATGACCAGAAGTTCTTCAACCTGTTTGGCGTGAACGACAGCGCACCTGCGCTGCAGCTGGCGAACGGCCGTTATCCGGCATCGGGCAGAGCCACGCGGCAACGGATCGCGGGCGAAATCCTGTTGCGCAATCTGGGTGTGGAGCCGACCCGGATGTCAAGGCTGGTTGAGATTCGCTTCACCAGTCCGGACCCCAACCTTTCCGCCCGCATTGCCAATGCCTGGGCGGAGAATTTCATTCAGACCAATTTGGAGCGCAAGGTTCAGGCGACGTCCTACGGCCGCGACTTGCTTCAGCAGCAGCTTGCACAGCAGAAGCAGCGGCTCGATGAATCACAGCGCCAGCTCGTCGGCTATGCCTCGCAGCAGCGCATCATCAACCTACCTGCACAGGGCGCCGGAGAGAATACTACCGCCGAGCGTTCGATCGTCGCCGACAATCTGGCGTCGTTGAACGGCGCCCTGTCCCAAGCGACGGCGGATCGCATCGCGGCCGAAGCGCGCTATCGCGAAACCGGTGGGTCGGGCGCCTCGACCGAGGCATTACGCAACGGCGCGATCAACGGCCTGCGTCAGCGGCGTGCCGAACTGGCGGCCGAATATCAGGAACTGATGACGCAGTTCGAGCCGGGATATCCCGCCGCGCGCCAGATCAAGTCGCAGATCGACCAGATAGACCGCAGCCTCGCCAACGAGGAGCGGCGGGTTTCAGGATCGATTCGGGCCGATTATAACAGCGCGGTCGAGCGCGAGCGCGGCTTGCAGAGCCAGGTGGAACAGCTGAAGGCAAGCTATCTCGACCTGCGTCGCCGCTCGATCCAGTACAATATCTACCAGCAGGAAGTGGACACCAACCGCACCTTGTATGAAGGGCTGTTGCAGCGCTTCAAGGAGATCGGGGTCGCCGGCGGTGTTGGCGTGAACAACATCTCGGTGGTCGATCCCGCCGACGTGCCGCAGGGCCCGTCCAGCCCGCGGCTGGCGCTCAACCTCCTGATCGCGCTGCTGGCCGGCACGATTCTGGGAGCGGGCATAGCCTTCCTGCTCGAACAGATCGACGAAGCGATCGCAGATCCGGCAGAAGTGGAACGGCGTCTGGGGCTGCCGCTGCTGGGATCGGTGCCTAAGGTGGAGGGCGTGGAGCCGCGCGACGCGCTGCTCGACCGGAAGTCCGACTTGGTTGACGCCTATCTGGCCGTGCAGACCAATCTGGCCTTCACGACCGAACATGGCGTGCCGCGCTCGCTGTCAGTTACCTCGACCCGGCCGGCCGAAGGCAAGTCCACCACCGCGCTGGCGATTGCCACCACCCTAGCGCGCGCGCAGCGCAAGGTGATCCTGGTGGATGGCGATATGCGCTCGCCATCGGTCCACTTCTTGGGTGGCGTGAATCACGACCGTGGCCTCAGCAATTTTCTGAGCGGTCAGGATGCGATCGCGCCCCTCCTGTTCCAGATGCGCGATCTGGGCTTCGATGCCATGTCAGCTGGGCCCATTCCGCCCAATGCTGCCGAACTGCTAACCGGCAACCGCTTCGCACTGCTGGTCGAGCGGTTGCTGGAAATCTATGACCATGTGGTGATCGACTCGCCGCCGGTGATGGGACTGGCTGACGCGCCGCTCATTGCCAGCCGTGTGGAAGGCGTCATCTTCACCGTCGAATCGCATGGCATCCGGGCGACCATGGTGAAGACGGCGCTCGGCCGACTGGCCAGCGCCAACGCCCATGTGCTGGGCGGCGTGCTGACCAAGTTCGAGGCGCGCAGGGCTCATCTCGGCTACGGCTATGATTATGGTTATGGTTATGGACGTGACCGTGCGGCCAACACGAAGGAAGTGACCGAATAATGGCGCGTTTGGGCGCCGCATCTGGGTCAGTGCGCCGATCGCCGCTAGACTGGGGGGTACGTGGAGTGCTGGCGGTGAGCGCCGCTTGGCTCGGCTATGGCGCGATCAGCCATTCGCTGGCTAATGCCCTTCGCAGTTCGTCACCCGAAAGGGCATATCAGCTGGCACCCGGTGATGGGCAGATCGCCGCCGCATTCGCCAGCAACCTGTCCGGACCGGAAGCAACGCGGCAGGACCGCGCCCGCGCCGATGCGCTGGCGCGAGCGGCCCTGCGGCGTGATCCGGTGACGGTTCCCGCATTGTCGACACTGGGACTGAATGCGCAAATACGCGGCGATACGGCTGCCGCAAGGCGAGCTTTCGCCTATGCGCAAAAGTTGACCCGTCGAGACTTGCGCACGCAATTGTGGGCGATCGAAGATGCTGTGGCACGCGGCAACATTCCGGAAGCGCTCAAACAATATGATCTGGCGCTGCGCACTGCTCGTGAGGCGCCGGACCTTCTGTTTCCGGTGCTCGCCAGCGCCATCGAGGAACCGTCGGTGCGGCGGGAACTGGTGCGGATGTTGGCAAGGCAACCGCCTTGGGGAGGTGATTTCGTCATCCATGCTGCGGCCGTCAGTCCCGATCCGCAAGCGACGGTCGCCTTGCTGAACGGCATGCGCGACGCCGGCATTTCGGTGCCCGCGTCGGCAAGCGCACGCGTTGTCGACGCCTTGCTGACGCGCGGCGATGCGGAAGCCGCCTGGCGATATTATACCTCCCTATATCCTGGCATCGAGCGTCGCAAATCACGGGATCCTCGCTTTACCGCCCGTCGCGTTGCGCCGGCCCGGTTCGACTGGATCCCGGTGGACGATCCCAACCTGACTGCCACATTGGAACCATCGGATGCGGGCGGCCGGTTCGACTTTGCCGCTTCTCCCGGCAAGGGGGGCGCGGTCCTACGCCAAACGCAGGTCCTGTTGCCGGGCGATTATGTGATCGAAGGCGTAGCCAGTGTCGAACAGGCCGATACTCCTCCGCCTTATTGGGTGCTGTCGTGCGCCAGTGGATCCGAATTGGGGCGGCTTGATGTGGCGCCAACGGGCAAGCGGTTTGCTGGAAGTATTCGTGTACCGTCGGGATGCCCAATCCAGGTTCTCGCGCTGGTAGTGCGCCCCTCCGAGCGGCTGGGAGGGGTAGCCGGGCAGGTGACAGAGGCCCGCGTACGCCCGGCGCCGGTGCGACCCTAATCGATTCTTACCCGTCCTTCCGCATCGTATTCCTCGCGTGCGACCATTAGTTTGTCCCAGCCGGCGATGGGCCGGCGCTGCTTGATGGATGTCAGCATGATGCGCTTTCTTGCATGTCTTCTCGCGCTGGTGATCGCGGTGCCCGTCGCCGCACAGGATAGTTTATCGGATCCGCAAGCGGAGACGCTGCCGCCGGTGACCACGCCTCCAGCCAATCCGGTGGTCGCCGGCCAGCGGCAAAGTTTGGAGCAGACCGCACGAGAAGCAGGGATCAAGCCGATGGCGCGCATCGGCAACCGCATCGAGAATCGCATCCAATCCAGGATTAACAACCGCCTCGAGCGCAGCTATCGCCCGTCTACCAGCGGCACGGCACCACATATCACGGCGGGTGAGCAGGTGCGCCGCCCGACCCAGGGGACACGCCGCTGACAGACGGCGTAATAGTGATTTTTGGGTCGATGTCTGGCCTTTATCCGGACCAATTATAAACGTTGGAAGGCACGAACGTGAAGCGCGCTTTTGATCTGGTCGCGGCTTTGGCCGCCTTGACCCTGTTCAGCCCCGTGCTGATCGTCGTGGCCGTGCTAGTGGCCACGAAGCTGGGCCGCCCCGTTCTTTTCCGGCAAGTTCGTCCTGGGCGGCACGGCCGGCCTTTCACCATGTTCAAGTTTCGCACCATGTTGGACGCGCAGGACGAGCAGGACCGTCCGTTGCCGGATCACCTGCGTTTGACGTCGTTCGGCCGGCTGCTGCGCTCGACCAGCCTCGACGAGCTGCCTGGGCTGCTGAACGTGATCCGCGGCGACATGAGCTTGGTCGGTCCGCGTCCGCTGCTGATGCAATATCTCCCGCTCTATTCCGAGGAACAGGCTCGCCGGCATCTCGTCCGCCCGGGACTAACGGGTTGGGCGCAGGTCAACGGGCGCAATTCGTTGGATTGGACCAGCAAATTCGTGCTCGACACCTGGTATGTCGACAATCGTACCTTTGCGCTCGATCTGCGCATCCTGTGGATGACAGTTCGCAAGGTATTGATACGTGATGGGATCACCGGCGAAGGGGAAGTAACGATGAGTCCCTTCACCGGCAATCAGCCCAAGACTGGTGGTTAACTGCCGCTGACAGATTTCGACATCGTGTGACGCACCAAGCGCACTCGCCATCGAAACCGCGCCGGGTTCAGCGCGCCGCGGCGCCCAGCACCCGGTCAATCGCCTCGACCGCACAGTCAAGCTCGGCGTTGCTCATAGTCGGGTGGGTCAGGAACATGAGGCTGGTTTCACCCAGCTCGCGCGCATTCGGCAGACGCGCCTCCGGGCGATAGGGCGTGCCGTCGAACGCCTTTTCCAGATAAACCTCGGGGCAGGTGCCATGCAGCACCTGTACGCCCGCTTCGTTCAGTGTGGCGACGATCCGATCACGCGACCAGTCGCCAGCCAACCCCTCGGGGCGGACATAGCCGTACAGGCGATAATAAGCGTGACGCAGACCCGCCGCCGGGGCGGGAACACGCACCACGTCCGGATGGCGCGCTAGCGCATCAGAAAGGCGCGTCGCGATCTCCGTGCGGCGTCGGGTCCACTCCGCGATGCGGCCCAACTGGATGCGACCGATCGCAGCCTGCACCTCTAGCATGCGCCAGTTCGTGCCGAAGCTTTCGTGTACCCAGCGGAAGCCCGGCGCATGTTCACGCTGATAAACCGCTTCCCAGCTCTTGCCGTGATCCTTGAACGACCACATCATCGACCACAGGGCCTTATCATTCGTCGTGACCATGCCACCTTCGCCTCCGGTGGTCATAATCTTATCCTGACAGAAAGACCAAGCGCCGATATGGCCGATACTGCCTACCCTTCGGTCCCCAACCATCGCACCGTGTGCTTGCGCGCAATCTTCAATCACCGCTAGATCGTGCTGAGCGGCCAAGTTCATGATCCCATCCATGTCGCACGGCCAACCAGCTAGGTGAACCGGGATCACGGCACGAGTGCGCTCGGTAATACAAGGCGCAATGGTAGCCGGGCTGATGTTGCCACTATCGCGATCGACGTCGGCGAAAACCGGCACTGCTCCAGCGGTTACTACACAAGATATGGAAGCTATAAAGGTACGTGGAGTAACAATTACTTCATCACCAGGACCAATCTGTAGCGCCTTTAGCGCTACGTCGAGTGCAAGTGTGCCGTTCGCAAGTGCCACGGCATGAGAAGTGCCAGTCCACTCGGCGAACTCTTCTTCGAACGAACGCCCAACCCCTCCGGTCCAGTAGTTCACCCGGTTTGACCGAACGACATCCGCTACAGCTATCGCTTCCTCATCGGTGAAGTCTGGCCAGACACTTTTTTCAATAGCTTTCATATTGTACTCTTTACTTATGAACCTTGGTGAGTCCGATGTTAATCGGCCACATACCAAGAGCGGGGTCTCGAAACCTGATTATTCTGCGCTTTCTAGAAAAAAAAATCCATCCCCGCTTCCGGGGCAATCATGAGTAGAATATGTGACCGCCGAGTAACGAGGTGCCGATCAATGGCATTAGCTAAAGCTTTTCCGTTGCCGTTGGCACTGGCGCATAATAAAATGAGAAGTGCTGATCGACACCAGCGGGCGATACTCCGTACCTAACAGGTGCGTGTGTTCCCCTTCGATCATGTGCAGACAATGCGCGATGCGCATCACACCAGCTCCTTCGAAAAATTCCGCTCAGCCGCCAGCTGCTCAATCTTGACATACAGATTTTTATCTTGGTGTTACCAGCGACCCTGGCTGCTTTGGTCGCACTCGAGAAGGTCGTGGCCATGCCATTTGATCGCTTCCCGCTTCCGCATTGCCATTATTGTTAGTGGATGCGCGGCTTGTGTAAAATTCATGAGATATCAGTGCTCAGTAACGCAGCTTATTAGCTTATTAGCTTATTAGCTTAGCATGTGACTAAGGCTTGTCGAGGGCGGTCCATCCGACACGCCTGAGGCTGCCAATCAGGGTAGATCGAGCGATGCCGAAATTTCGGCACACTGCCGCCTTGCTGGCGCCGCCCGCCAGCGCCGCGTTGATCGCCTCCATCTTTTCGGCATCGATCGCTGGCGGCCTCCCGCCTTGGCGCCCTCGACGCTTTGCAGCAGCAAGGCCCGCCATCACCCGCTCACGCGTCAGGGCGCGCTCGTATTGTGCCAGCGCGCCGAACAGGGAGAATAGCAGCTCGCCATGCGGTGTGGCGGTATCCATCTGCTCGGTAAGCGAGCGGAAAGCGATGCCACGTGTTTTGAAGTCTGCGATGATCGACAGGAGGTGCGGCAGCGACCGCCCGAGCCGATCCAGCTTCCAGACAACGAGGGTGTCACCCTCATCCAGGTAGGCCAGGCACGCTTTGAGGCCGGCCCGATCATCGCGCGTGCCGGACGCCTTGTCAGTGTAGATGTGCCTTGCATCGACACCTGCCGCCAGGAGCGCGTCGCGTTGCAGATCAACCGTCTGGCGGTCGTCGGCTGACGACACCCGCATGTACCCAACCAGCATGTACGACAAACCCCAGAAAGTACGTTGTCGCACACTACACCAAACCGACAGGGTTTGTCGCATGCTTTAGGAGAGCAAGAAGCTATGCGAGCAGGTATGTTGGCAAGGATGTCGACAATCATGTGTTTTCCGACAGGTTCAAGCGTCCCGTTTCCCCGTGGATCCGGCGCAATTTCGGGAAAAGGCAATCGGGAACAGAATCTGGGAATGTCCGCCCCCGGTGGCCCTAATCTGACTTTGCGGGATGCACCGTCGTTCTCGATCAACCTTCGTCGTCTAATCGCACTGGTTGCAAGGCTTATGTGAGATGTCGTTGCCGGAAACTTGTCGTCTTCGCGGTCGGCATAGGCCGCCGCATGATGGGGCTTCGCGGATAACCCTTCCTATGTTTGTGGCGCACTCGATCGCGCTGGGGCGTCTAGTGCAACGAACGTCGCGGAATGGATCAGCCTACGTCCCGGCAGGACGTGTCGTTGGCGCCTTGCGACGCTGGCGAGCTGGGGGTCAGGCTGTGGCGGGTGACGAATCGCACCTCAACTAGATTGCCGGGCTTGGCGAACTCGTCGGTGTGGCGCGCAGACAGGGCGGAGGCCACTTTCATGGCGTGCCCAACAATCGCTGCTTCTTCCGCATCGTTGACTTCCGCGATCTCGACCATCGTCATCAGGTGCTCTCCTCGCCTCTGAATCTATCCTGACCTGACCGAGGTTCGCCGGCCAAGTCAGGTCAGGATAGCGCGCGCCGCGAAGGCCCCCAAGAGGTCAGGATGCCCCCAAACAGTCAGGTTATTTCCCCCAATTCGACAGGTTGCTGCCCCCATCCCGTCAGGCTTCTTCCCCCAAGCCGTCAGGATGCCCCCAGCCAGTCAGGCTACTTCCCCCAATTCGACAGGTTGCTGGCCCATCCCGTCAGGCTTCTTCCCCCAAGCCGTCAGGATGGAGGTCCACGACTCACGGATTTCTGCGGCTTTGCGCGTCCTGAATCAGAATCTCTTGAATCAAAATCGCTCCGCTGCATGGCAGCAGTGTTTCTGAGATATATTTTAGGAAGAAGATCAGGAGGCCCGAAGCTGGTGGCTCGGTCCCCATCCCCATCCCCATCCCCATGTCTCGCCGCGCTGGCTGCCCGCCGTCCGTGTCGCAGTCGGTGAAACGGTGTTCGACGAGGCGCTCGCGCAACTCACCATCCTTCACGGTGACGATCCCAGCTACCGCATCGAACGCGCCCATCTTGCCAATGCGGTACAGGTGGCGTGGAGCGCCATGCGCAAGGGCTGGCAGCCGGCCGAAGGGGGCGTCTCAATGATGCGGCGAGGCAGGTGTGACAGTATCGAGATCGTAGTGGATTAGCGACCTCGTCGATGTCAGGGTGTCCGGCGGTTGCGGCGATTTCCCTGATCTTACGACCGAGCGGACCGTGGCGCTTGGTGCGCTTGATCCACACCGTGTCATGACGCTGCTTCGTGCAGCCGACCCTGCGGCGTTCTTCACGCACGATGAGTTTCGCAGCACGGCCACAGGACCCAATGACCGGGTCTGGCATGTGCGGCTTGCCATAGCGGCAGAACGCGCCTGCTGGACTTTCCGGAGTCGTTCCCGGACCTCGCGATCGCGGTGTTGAACCGGATCGGCTTCGCGCTGCAACTATGCTCGCTGCGCTACCCCGGCCGGATGCTGGCACCAGGTGAGGTCATCCCGCAGACCGTGTCCGCCTTTCTCGGCGCCTAGATGGTGGACAAACAGGCGGCGGTCGGTTTACCTGCTACCGGCGTGCGAGATGACCTGTTGGCACCGCGATCAGCTCGGCCGACCGCGCTTCTCGAACCAACTCTGGCAAAATTTGACGAAATGACGCTCAGGATTGCGCGGCTCAATCTCCGTCTCGCCTACCCATGCACGCCACTCGTGTTCGAGATAATGCACGTCCCAAGCAGGCGCAGCGTTGCGCGCATCGCCGTACACGTCGGGATCGAGGCGGCCGGTCCAGGGTTCCGTCATTTCGGCGACTGCCGGCGACGCCTTCATGGTCCCTCGGTTGGTGAACGTTACCATGTCCGAGGCAGGATCGAACGCCACCAGATAATCGGGGAGGTGATCGCTGGCGGCCAGCTCGCGCACCATCTGGCGGAACCGCTTTTCAGGACTTTGTGACCCCGATTTTTTCCATAAGATATTGAGGCTGATTTTGAAGCTCGATTGTTGGCCGCAATGCTTGCGAGCTAGCTCGTATATCCGCCGTTCGATCGGCTTGCGGAGCCTGAAATAGTCACGGTGTAGCGTGAGCACTTCGTTGGACCGGATTGCGTTGAACACCCAATCGGACAGAGTGATTTCGCACGAGATAAGGCGACCATCGAGGCCGTTTTTGTGACGGATCGACGATGACTCGATCAAACCAAATATGTCCGTTTGTTCTTCATTCCCGGTTCGTATGTTGGTTGAGATAGTCGTCCCACGTATCCGATCAATTGCTTCGCGGAGGGCTTCATAGTCCTTCCCTGCCGTTCCGCGGTTAGCGAATATCAGAAGATCTCGACTATTGATACGGACACGCCTAGACACCGGCTCGCCCTTTTTAAGTTTAGCCATAATTTGCGATATGCAGTAGATCAGAATGTCTTTATCATATATCGTCGCGAGGCCCTTCACGCTTGGCGTGATTTCAATCCACTGTCCATTATGCTCATACCGCCGAATGGACGTGTCGGGCTTCTTAGTTAGGGAATAAAAGGGATGCTCCATTTGCGGCATCACATCCTTTAGGACCGCATCACCTACGTCACAGATGAAAAGATCATGCTGCGGGTGCCGTTCCGGCAGCAGCGGGGCTAGCTTCGGGGTTTCGGTGTCCATACCTTTGTTTTCGGGGTTTCGGTTACCACCGTCAAGCCTTTCGGGGTTTTAGTTACTGGCCATCCTAATTCGGGGTTTTAGTTACCTAGTGCTAGATTCGGGGTTTCAGTGACCAGCCTATTATGTTCGGGGTATCAGTGACCCTGGTCAGGGTTTTAGTTACCGAGATTCGGGGTTTCAGTTTCCAACCCGTGAAGAAAGTGTCGATTTTCTGCGGGTTTGAATGCCATTTTCAAACCCTTAACCCAGATTCTAACCCAGATATAACACACACACGCGCGCAAGATCGAACCTGCGCAAAATTCTTAAACGACACAGCTAAAATCGTGAGGACAAAGCTCGTCTCTTAAAAAGCATGCTTCCAACTCCTCGCTTCGTTGGCTCAAACACGCTTGGCGCACTCTCGCACTCAGCGGTCGCCAGCTATAGCCTGCTTTCGGCCAAAGCCTTTGCTACGCCCCGACATCACTGATGATCAGCAGGTTATCTGATGGTTGGGTCCGGACCCAAGCGGATCGTTGTGACCAATCGCGCCGATGGATTGAACCAAGCCCGCATATTCCTGAATGACGGCATGTTTAAGATTTGAGAAACACAGTGCATTTTCCAAACAGCATCAAAAGCAAAAGCTTATTCGCTTATTCGCTTATTCGCTTATTCGATTAATCTTATAAGATGGCTGCTCGCGTTGTTCGTGCGAAATTGTGGTCTATTTCGCTGCGTTCCGATAAACCCGTGACGTCGTTCGACAAAAGGGGAAGTAAGCACCGCCCCCCTTCTCCTGCAACGACAATAAACCGGGCCATAGTTCGCTGCGCCGCGCCTACACCACTCCGGCAGATTCCTGCTGCCCCTCACCCCTGCTGTTCGAACCGCGGGATGTCCCCTACCCTCCCGCATATTAGTCGCGATCAACTTCAGCAATTCCAATGGTAGGGCAAGATGATGGGCATCGAGATCTTCATCCAGCTGGATTTGGTGCACGCGACCAGACATAGGAAAGCGCTTAAACGGGTCGCGATCGGACTTAGTCTGGTCAGGCCATACACGTCATCAAGTCTGACAATGAGCCTTGCCACGATCGTGCCGATCTTAGCCGCATCCGAGGCTATGCCCCATGCTCGTCTCAACACCGCCGGCGAGCTGACGCGGCCGAAGAAACAGGTGGCGTGTCTGTTCAAATGAGAGTGCGAGGCGTGCAGCTACACGGTATGGACTACCCGCAAATAGCTAGAGCCGGTCGGCACGGCGTTTTGCTTGGCCGTAGATCATAGAACGCTGAGTTATGATCTGCTCGATAGCCCGATAATGGCTAGGCGGCGTGGACAAATTCAGTTCATGCGTTGGGGCGTGTCGTAAAGGGCGGACGATCGCCCATCACGATACCAACCTTTGCGTTCAAGTGGATTGGCAACGCTTGGACCAGCTTGGGCATTTCGTCGTCAGGTAGCGGTTTCAAGATCAAGACGGTCAGGCCGTCATCATCTTCCTCGATTGCGATGGGAGGGTAGCCGCGCTCTGCAAGGTGAGCGACGGCAGCAGCCTCATTCTCGGGCAGAACGCCGAATCTCGTCGGTACCGGCTTTCCCATTTTGTTTGTTTGCCGCCCATTTCGCCGTTGTGCAATTGACGCCGCACCCTTCCGTTGATTCAACGCTGCCATTTGGAGGCAGGCGTGAGCCGGGGCGATCTCACTGAGACGGAATGGCGCATTCTAAAGGATCTGCTGCCGATCGAGCGCAAAATGCGCGGTCGAGGCAGGCCGCCCGAACAGAACCGCTCTATCATCAATGGCATATTGTGGCGGCTGCGATGCGGGGCACCGTGGCGCGATGTCCCGCCGAAATACGGAAGTTGGAACACCATCTATCGGCGGTTCCGGCGGTGGAGCGAAGCAGGGGTCTGGGAGATCGTGGCGGTGACGTTGGCCGAGATCATGACGGACACCGGCCACTACAGCATCGACAGCACCACCGTCCGCGCCCACGTCTCGGCAGCGGGCGGAAAAGGGGGACTCATCGACGCGCTCTTGGCCGCTCGCGGGGCGGGTTCACCAGTAAGCTTCACTGCCTGGCTGACGCCCTCGGGCGACCGCTCGCCTTCCATCTGACGGGCGGCGAGGCGGCAGACTGCAAGGCCTATGATGCCCTGATCGTTCTGCCAGAACGCGCACCCAATGCCTTGCTCGCCGACAAGGGCTACGATGCCGACGCTATCCGTGCCGACCTTGCTAAACGGAAGATCGAACCCGTCATCCCCGGCCGGTCAAACCGACGGGTGAAGATCGAGCATGACCGGACACTCTACAAGCAGCGCAACCGCATCGAGCGTATGTTCGGCCACCTCAAGATCAACCGCGCCATCGCCACACGCTACGATCAGCTCGCCAACAGCTTCCTCGGCATGGTCCATCTCGCCACTGCCAGATACTGGCTCAAATTTGTCCACGCGGCCTAAACGATAAATAACTTTACGACTAAGCGGTTAAGCGCTATAGGTAGCTTATTCGCTTAGTGGGGTATTAGTGGGGTAGCTGTCATGCAGGTTTGGGCCGTGATCGCGCAAAAAGGCGGGCAGTCAAAGACGACCCTTTCCACTGGGTTCGCCGTCGAGGCGGCGAGGGAAGGAGCTTCTGTCGTAATCCTTGACGCCGACGACCGGCAGGGATCAGCGCTCTACTGGTCGGAACGCCGCGACATGGACGATGTGATGGTGAAGGATAGCAGCGTTGCCGGCTTGCCACTCCATGTCTCGCGCGGGCGTGCCAGCGGCAAGATTGACCTTATCATCATCGACACGCCAGCGAACTCAAAGGATATCGCCATGCTCGCGGCAGAGCATGCGGATTTCGTCATCATCCCTGTCACGCCGCGCGGGTTGGACGTTCATTCGGTCTTGCAGACCGTGAAGCAGGTCCAACAGGCGGGCACGCCTTTTGCGGTCATCTTGACCCAGGTGCCGCACCAAGGCGGGGAGCGGCAGGAGGCACATGCCGGTTTCGCGGCAAAGGGCGTGACGCTGTTCGACAGCCGCCTCCACTTCCGCAAGGACTATTACAAGGCGACGCCGCTCGGGCGGACGGCGGCTGAGACAGAGCCAGACAGCAAGGCGGCGGCCGAATTGCGAAGCGCCTTTGACGAAGCTAAGCGACTAAGCGGTTATACGACTAAGCAAATAAGCGAGGTGGCATGATGGCGAGGAAACCTTCCGCGCTAGCCGGCATTTTCGATGATCAGCCTAAGGAACCGACACAGCTACCTGATGTCGAGCCTGCCCGGATGCCCCAGCAGTCGGCATCCCCGCACCGATTGCGGCGCGATGTAGACACGTCAGCGCCAGCCAAACGCGGCAGCCATCCTGGCAAGAAGCCGGTGTTGATCCATATCCCCGAGGACATGCACCGCACGTTGCGCCAGCTTAGCGTCGAGGAGGGCGGTGAACCGCTCACTGTGATCACGGAACGCCTGCTCCGCCAGTATCTGGTCAAGCGCGGGCATACTAGGTTCGCGCCATGAGCCGCACGATTCTACTTCCGAGTTCAACCTGTTCATCCGGTGCTGGCGACCTACTGCCCCGCGACCAGCGCAAGGTCATAAAGGGATCCTCCTCGTTCTAGAAGCCCAAGCAGTTGAAGCCCATTGAGGATAGAAGCTTGGACGACGAGGCGTAGTGCGCATCTAGCCAATCCCCGATTGTGGCATGGCGGTGATCTGGAATGTCGATATTCTGATTTGGGCGACATCGACCCTCAACCGCATAAAGCAGCAGGCTTGAACGACCTGCCGCGCACGCCGACACCAAACAGTCTCGCGGCATGACGCTGAACCTATCCAACTGCGTTTACGAGGGCATCGTCAACGAGAAGTCGCTGCTAACCATGCACCCCGACTACTTCCCTGTCCAAGGGGCTGGAGCGGGCACTGTAGACCGGCGCGCTGGCAATCGTCTGTGCGTCCTTCCCCAAGTCCGGGCAGGTGGCATCGAGCCACGCCAGGGGTCGTAGCGAGCCGCTGGGGTTTGGGAGACCCCAAAGGGTCTAGGCACCCCACATTGCCCTTCCGGCTGAGCGTGCGGGCTGTGACGCGGGCATTCTCGCCCTTGGGGTTGACGTAGATCACTGAGCGGTCGAGCAGCAGTAGATTCGGGATGGTCGTGCCGATGCCCCTTCCTGATCGGGTAGGTGCCATCGGCAGCAGATGCGCCGGACCGTCGTAGCGGAGCAGCCTGCCCGACCTTCTTGAGCAGCCGATGATGAAATCGCCAACCTTCTCCAGCTTGCGTGACTCCTTTCGGCCGCCGCAGCGGGCCGACCCATCAGCATATTGCCGCGCTTTCCTCGGGAGCATTGACCAAGCTGGCACTCATGCCAACGGGCGAGAGCGCGGCTTCGGCAAGAGCGGCAGTGTGCAGCAGGATGCCAATCTCGCTACCGCGCTCGATAGTTACCGCCGCCAATGGCCACCTGCACGGGGCCAGCAGAGCCCGCTGCACCACGTGAAATCGACAAGCTGAAATTTGCGGGTGGGGGCGGCAAAAAGGGAATAAAGCCGCCCCGCTGCCGCACAATTTTGGGAGCGCGCAACAGCAGCGGCCGAGCCGCCCGAAATGACAAGTAGTGCCCGCAGCTTGCGCCGGAAAGCCCCTTGGCACGTGCCAATATGATGCACCGCTAGGTGTGCAGTCCCGCCACGGGTGGGGGAGACGGGTCCGTTAGGCTGTGAGCCGACCGATGGGAAAGGTATTTTCGGCTCGTGAGCGTCAAAAGCGCCCGCGGGCGGCAATTCCTCTGTTAACCCCGAAAGGAAGGAGCGATGACTGACCGCAAGGTGGGGCTGAAGAACTTCCGTCCTGACCGCCTCAACGTCCAATGGCATCATTCATTCTTCCGCATGGCGAGCCATAGGAATGCGATTGGATCGATGTCGACGAACTCGATGAATGAACAGGTCTAGCCATTAGGCTTTGATGAGGTCGGCGCCGCGGGCGGCGAGCCAGACGGTACCGTCCGTTTGTAGACGGAGATGATAGCGGCAGCGCCGGCGGCCGGATTGTTCATGACTCAACCTTTCCGGGGCTTGCAAGTCAGCCGCCTGTTGTTGGCGGCGACCTTGCGCCGGTAGTACTTCAGCGTGGCTTGCGTCCCGCTGAGTGCAGTCGCGCCCAGCCCGCCATTCATCAGGCGGGTCTGTAGCTCGATCGCGGCGCGGACCTTCTCCGTCACCATCAGTTCGGCTTCCTCGGCACCGGCCGATCCGCCGACTGCGATGCGGGTCATGCGCAGCGCCATCACCGTGCTGGCCTCCGCGCCGAGCATCCACATGTCGAACCCCGCCTTCATCCAAGCGCCGTAAGCCTTGCGTGCCTTCGTCATAAGGGTGCCTCCCGTGGGTCATGCCGGTTCGTCAATAACCCGGCCGCGCCCTCCAAGAAGCCACAGAACAGGTCTGGAGCCGAAAGACACAAAGCCAAGGGGCAGGCCAGACCCGTAGAGGGCGTGGCTGTTGATCCTGATCTCACTTGGATGATGGCGGGCCGAGCGCCAGCCTGATCGGACGGCGCCAGATGAGCAGCACCGTGGCGAGCGGATCGAGCGCGCTCAACGCTATTTAATAGACGATCATCCAAGTTGGGGCGTCATCGAACACGATCCCGACGTGGACGAGGTGCAGGGTATACGTGATCGTGCCGATCGCGAAGCCGGCGACTAGCACGCTGACGACGATCCGACATGATCAGCCGGTTCATGCCGTCGTCTTCCCTGCTTCCGTTTCCGTGTCGAACGCCCGCTTGCCACGACGCTTCCAGAGGGCAAGCGTGGCACTGAGATCATCACTTTGCGCCTTGCCGACCAGCTCCAGCAGCGCGCCGTAGATGGTCGCGCGATCGTCGTCGGCGAGATCGACCAGTCCAGCCTTTTGGACCAGACCGCCAAGCTCGATCAGATGACGGGTACGTTCGCGTCGCTGCACCATCCACTCTCGCGTATCGCTGCGCTGTCGACCAGCCTCAGCCCGCCGGATCGCCAGTGCTGTCCGTGCTAGCGCTCGCAACGTCACCGCCAGTGCGCTTTGCACCTTTGCGCCCGCGTCCCTGAAAGAAGGCCGCGCCCCGGGTACGCCACGCCTCCTTTCGGCCGGCATCACTCGACCCGATGGCGGCAAGCAGAACACCGGCCAGTGTCTCGGCATCGAAGGCATCCGCACCGGTTGCGACAACCAGTTCGCCGAGCTGCTGAACCTTGCGGGTTCGCAACGCCTTGGCCTTGTCACCGAGCGCTTTTAGTTCAGCGTCATAATCGCGCACCTTGCGCATGGTGCCTCCATCGATTGACTAAGACACCAGGCTAACAAACGAAGCGGGAAGAGCAACCCGGATCATCGTGGTCGGCCCGGTCAATCAGGAGATGCACAGCAGATCGTGAGTGCGCGCTTATACGTCGTTGCCGACGTGCGCTAAGATGTGCATGATAGTAGTCGCGATGGCGATCTATCATTTTTCCGCCAAGGTGGTCAGCAGAGGTAATGGCTCCAGCGCCGTTGCAGCTGCGGCCTATCGCTCTGCATCCGCGTTGCAGGATGATCGCCTTGGGCGCGTACACGACTTCTCGAACAAAGCCGGCGTCATCCACTCCGAGGTCATGTTACCGGAAGGCGCGCCGGAGCGACTGTCGGATCGCACAGTCCTGTGGAACGAGGCCGAGAGAGGAGAGAAGCGCAAGGACGCACAGCTTGCCCGAGAGGTTGAGTTCTCAATCCCGCGTGAGATGACGAAGGAACAGGGCGTTTCACTCGCTCGCGACTTCGTGCGGGAGCAGTTCGTCAAGCGCGGGATGGTTGCCGATCTCAACGTGCATTGGGACAAGGCCAAGGACGGCAGTCCCAAGCCGCACGCGCATATCATGATGACGATGCGCGAGGTAGACGGCGACGGGTTCGGCAAGAAGGTGCGCGACTGGAACGCTACCGCGCTATTGCAGCATTGGCGTGAGGCATGGGCCGCGCATGTCAACGAACGGATGGCGGAGCTGGGGCTGGAAGCGCGGATCGATCACCGCAGCTACGAGGTGCAGGGAATCGCGCTGGAGCCGCAGCACAAGATCGGCCCGGCGGGGATGCGCCGTGAGGAGCGCGGCAAGGATGCCGAACGTGCCGACGATCACATCCGGATCGCACGCGAAAACGGTGAGAAGATCATCGCTGATCCGAGTGTCGCGTTGGATGCGATCACGCGTGGGCAGGCGACATTTACGACGCGTGATCTGGCGGCGTTCGCGTTCAGGCATTCGGATGGCAAGGAGCAGTTCGATGCGGTGATGGGGGCGGTGCGCGCCAGCCCCGAGCTTGTGGCATTGGGCGAAGACGGACGCGGGCAGGCACGGTTCACCAGTCGCGAGATGATTGTGGTGGAGGAGCGGCTGGAGCAGGGCGCAGGTGCACTGGCTGCACGTGATGGGCATGGCGTAGGCGTGCGTCATGGCCAGGCAGCGATCGAAGCCGCGGCGAGCCGTGGGATGGTGCTATCGGGCGAACAGCGCGCTGCCTTTGATCACGTCACAGGCAGCGCCGACCTGTCGGCGGTGGTCGGCTATGCCGGCAGCGGCAAGTCGGCAATGCTCGGCGTTGCACGCGAGGCATGGGAGGGGGCCGGCTACACTGTGCGCGGTGCGGCGCTGTCGGGGATCGCGGCGGAAAACCTGGAGGGTGGGTCGGGGATTGGATCGCGGACGATCGCAAGCCTCGAATACCAATGGGCCAAGGGGCGCGAGCACCTGACCTCGCGCGACGTGCTGGTGGTCGACGAGGCCGGGATGATCGGCACGCGGCAGATGGAGCGGGTGCTATCCCATGCCCGCGAGGCTGGCGCCAAGGTGGTGCTGGTCGGTGACCCTGAGCAGTTGCAGGCGATCGAGGCGGGCGCGGCGTTCCGGGCGCTTGGCGAGCAACACGGTGCAGTGGAGATCACCGAGATACGCCGGCAGCGTGAGGACTGGCAGCGGGATGCCACACGTGCGCTGGCGACCGGGCGGACGGCGGAGGCGCTGGCCGCTTACGGCGACCACGGCATGGTCCATGTGGCCGAAACGCGGGAGGATGCACGGGCGGCGTTGATGACGGGCTGGGATAGTGAGCGACAGGCGGCTCCGCATGCGACGCGGATGATCCTCACCCATACCAATGCCGAGGTGCACGACCTTAATCAGCTTGCCCGCGCACATGTCCGGGCCGGGGGTGGGCTCGGCGCCGATGTGACGGTGTTGGCCGAGCGCGGCGAGCGCCAGTTTGCGACCGGCGACCGGATGATGTTCTTCCGCAACGATCGCGGGATGGGGGTAAAGAACGGCACGCTCGGCACGCTGGAGCAGGTGTCGCCCGAGCGGATGAGCGTCCGTCTTGATGATGGCCGGCAGGTGGCGTTCGACCTCAAAGACTATGCCCATGTCGATCACGGCTATGCCGCCACCTTCCACAAGTCGCAGGGGGTGACGGTGGACGCCACCCATGTGCTGGCGACGCCGGGGATGGATCGCCATTCGGCCTATGTCGGGCTGTCGCGGCACCGCGGCGGGGTACAGGTGCATTACGGGCGCGACGACTTTGCCGACGAAGGCAGGCTGGTGCGCACGCTGTCGCGCGAGCGGTCCAAGGACATGGCGGGCGATTACCTTGCCGAGCGTCGTGATCCGGTGCGGGCGTTTGCGGACCGGCGCGAGATCCGGTTGCCCGAGCTGGCGGTGCAAACTTCACCGCCCAAGGCGCGGGGCATGTTCGCCGGCTTCCGGCCAACGCCGGTGACGGAGAGGGTGCGGATGCCCGAGGCGTCGATGCCGGCGATCGTCGGTAAGTCCGCGGAGGTGCAGGGGATCGAGCGCTATGCCCGTGCGGTAGCCGATATCGAGCGGATGCGCGCCAAGGGGCTGCCGGTGTTGCCGCACCAGGAGACAGCGTTGCGCAAGGCCGGCGAGCGGCTGGACGGG
>NZ_JALNUQ010000040.1:0-38315 GCF_026540875.1 Sphingomonas sp. GM_Shp_2 | reverse complement strand
CGTCCGCACACCGCGGCTGGAGGTCGACCCCGCGATCTTCCGCATGGAGTGACCCGCCGCCGCTCTTGTGGAGGAAAGGTCGGACAAGCGGCTTCCTTCCGCCCGGCCATTGGGTTAACAGCCGCCTCATTATGCAGGAGAGCGGGCAGGATCAGCCGCTGGGCGGGCGGTTCGAGGGGCGGGAGCACCGATTGGGTGTGCGCGTCTATTTCGAGGATACCGACCTGTCGGGCGTGGTCTATCACGCCAACTATCTGCGCTACATGGAACGGGCGCGATCCGACATGCTGCGCCTGGCCGGGATCGACCAGCGGGCGACGTTCGAGGCGGGCGAGGGCGCCTATGCGGTGGCCGATATCGCGCTGCGTTTTCGCGCGCCCGCCCGGCTGGACGATGCCCTGCTGATCGTATCGCGGGTGCAGATGGTCAGCCCGGCGCGCGTCGTCATTCATCAGACAGTCAGGCGCGACCAGCATGTGCTGACGCAAGGCACCGTCACGGTCGCACTCGTCGGGTCCGACGGGCGTCCGCGGCGGCAGCCACGCGCCTGGACCGACATCTACCAACGCCTCGTCTGGCAAGGGGACACTCAACACCCATGAATCCCGTCTTCAACATGGATGCGGCCACATTGTCGCCGGTTGCGCTGTTCCTGCAGGCCGACTGGGTGGTGAAGGCCGTGATGTTCGGCCTGCTGCTCGCCAGCATCTGGACCTGGACGATCATTATCGCCTTTTCCCGCCGGCTGGGCCGGACGCGCAAGGGCATGGCCAAGTTCGAGCGCGATTTCTGGAAGGCGGAGGATATCGACGCCTTTCACCGGATCGAGGGGGGCAACGACCTGCCCTCCGCACGGGTCTTTGCCGCCGGTGTCAAGGAATGGCGCCGCTCGACCTCCAGCGGGCAGATCGACAAGTCGGGCACGCGCGAGCGCCTGGCCACCGCGATGGGGGCGGCGGTCGCCAACGAGATCGACACGCTGTCCGACAAGCTGAACGTGCTGGCGACGGTGGGATCGGTGGCGCCGTTCGTCGGGCTGTTCGGCACCGTCTGGGGCATCATGCGCAGCTTCACCGGTATCGCGCAGGCGCAGAATTCGTCGCTGGCGGTGGTGGCGCCGGGCATCGCCGAGGCGTTGTTCGCGACCGCGATCGGGCTGTTCGCCGCCATCCCGGCAGTGATCGCCTATAACCGGTTCAGCCACGGCGTGAACCGGATCGAGGCGGGGCTGAACCGCTTTGCCGATGGCTTCCACACGACGCTGAGCCGGCAGCTGGACGGTTCGCGGTAAGGGGGCGGAACGGTGGCGATGAACCTCCCTTCGCGCTCCGGCCGGGGGCGCAAGGCGCCGATGGCGGAGATCAACGTCACGCCGCTGGTCGACGTGATGCTGGTGCTGCTGATCATCTTCATGGTGACCGCGCCGCTGCTGACCGCAGGCGTGCCGGTGAATCTGCCCGACAGCCGCGCCAAGGCGCTGGAACAGGACCAGGAGCCGGTGCAGCTGTCGCTGGACGAGACGGGGCGCACCTTTCTGGGTGAGGACGAGGTGAGCGAGGGCGACCTGCCCGCCAAGCTGGCCGACATCGCCGCGCGCGCGCCGGAGGGCGGGCAGCCGCCGCAGATCTTCCTGCGCGCCGACCGGGGGCTGGATTATGGCCGGGTGATGCGGGTGATGGGCGAGCTGAACCGCGCCGGGCTGAACCGCGTCTCGCTGGTGACGGTGGAGGGGGGCGAGGCCCGCTGATGGACCGGGCCGAGCGCATAGGGCTGGGCGTTGCGGTTGCGGGGCACCTGGTGCTCTTCGGCCTGTTGTCGGTCGGCTTCCTGTCGACGCCGAACCCGGAAAAGCTGAAGGTCCAGCCGATCGACATCTCGCTGGTCAAGGACGTCGCGCTGGAGGCCGAGGCGCCACAGGCGGTGGAGGCGCCGGCCCAGTCGATCGCGCCCGAGGAAGGCGAGCCCGAGGACGCCGCACCGCCCGAGCCTGCCGAAGCGGAGCCCGAACCCACGCCGCCGGCCCCGGCGCCGCCCAAGCCGCAGCCGGCACCGCCGAAACCGGAACCCAAGCCGGTGCCCGCGCCGCCCAAGCCGCAGCCAAAGCCCAAACCCGCGCCGCAACCCAGGCCGCAGCCGAAAAAGCCTGCACCCGCGCCCGAAAAGGCGGCGCCGCAGCCAAAGCCCGCGCCGGTGAAGAAGCCGGCAGCACCGGCGCCTGCGAAACCCGCGCCCGCCAAGCAGGCGGCGGCGCCCAAGGCGGCCCCGGCCAAGCCCGCGACGCCGGCACGCGGCAGCGGCAAGAGCGAAACGGCGACCGCGACGAAACCGCGCGGCAGCCGGCTGGGTGACGATTTCCTGAAGGGCATGTCCGCCGAGCCGTCGCCGAGCAAGTCGGAGGCGCCGCGTGCCGCCAAGATCGGCGCGCAGGCCGCGGCCAATATCGCCTCGGCGATCCTGCGGCAGGTGCAGCCCTGTGCGAACCGGCAGGTGACGCCGGGGCCGGGGGCGGAGCGCATCCGCGTGACGATCAACCTGCGCCTGAACCGCGACGGCAGCCTGGCGGCGCGCCCGCGGGTGACGGGCCGCGACGGCGTGGACGACGAGAATCGCCGTTATGTCGACCGCGTCGACGACCTGGCGGTGGCGACGTTCGTGGGCTGTTCGCCGCTGCGCGGGTTGCCGGCAGAATTGTACGATGTTCCAGGCGGTTGGAGTAACTTCAACTTGCGTTACAAGCTTCCTGGGTGAGGATGAGCCTTATGATCCGCATGCCCCTTCGTGCCGTGGCCAGCCTGACGCTGGCGCTGACCCTCGTCACCTCCGCTGCGGTGGCGCAGGAGGACCCCGCCCCGGCGCCGCAAGAGGCCGCGCCGCAGCAACCGGGTGCGTTGCCCGCCGACCAGAACGGGCCGCTGGTGGTGGACGTGACCGGCGGCATCTCCGCGCCGATGCCGATCGCGATCCCGGCGATGCCGACCAATGCGGTGCAGCAGACCCCGGCGGGCACCACCGACGTGCTGGGCCGGCAACTCTCCGAGATCATCGCGAACGACCTGCGCAATTCGGGCCTGTTCACGCCGATCCCGCCAGCGCAGCTTCGCACCGTGTCCTTTCCGGAAGTGACCGCGCCCGCGTTCGATTACTGGAACGGCACGGGCGCCCAGGCGCTGGTGCAGGGTTTCATCCGCGCGAACGGCGACGGCAACCTGACCGTCGGCTGTTACTTGTACGACGTGTCGGCACAGACCGAGCTGACCCGGCAGGGCTTCGTCGTGCCGCCGTCCGACTGGCGGCGCGCGGCGCACAAGTGCGCGGATACCATCTATACCCGCCTGACCGGCGAGGGTCCGTATTTCGACAGCCGGGTCGTCTATGTCTCGGAAACGGGGCCCAAGGCGCGGCGCATCAAGCGGCTGGCGATCATGGATCAGGACGGGGCCAACCACCGCTTCCTGACCAACGGCCAGTCGATCGTGCTGACCCCGCGCTTTGCGCCCAACCAGCAGTCGATCGTCTACATGTCCTATGTCGACAAGCGGCCGGCCATCTATGTCTATGACATCGGATCGGGGCGGCAGCGGCTGGTGGTGCAGAACGCGTCGACGACCTTTGCGCCGCGCTTCTCGCCCGATGGTCGCTGGATCCTGTTCTCGATGGCGCAGGGCGGTAACACCGATATCTACCGCGTGTCCGCGCAAGGCGGCACGCCGCAGCGGCTGACCAATGCGCCCGGCATCGATACCGGCGGCAGCTACTCGCCCGACGGATCGAAGATCGTGTTCGAAAGCGACCGTTCCGGCGGGCAGCAAATCTATGTGATGAACGCGGATGGGTCGAACCAGCAGCGGATCAGCTTCGGCGGCGGGCGCTATGCCACGCCGGTATGGAGCCCGCGCGGTGACCTGATCGCCTTTACCAAGATCGCCGGTGCGTTCCGGGTGGGGATCATGAGCCCGACCGGCGGTGGCGAGAAGCTGTTGACCAATAGCTGGCAGGACGAAGGGCCGAGCTGGTCGCCCAACGGGCGCGTCATCACCTTTTACCGCTCGGGCCGGGGAAGCTCGGGCAAGGCGGATCTGTGGATGGTCGACCTGACCGGGGTCAACGAGCGCCGCATTCCGACCCCGCTGGACGGGTCCGACCCCGCCTGGGGGCCGCTGAGGCCCTGAGCACCGCGTCCCAAAAGGGTAGCGGAGCGCAGTGCCGGTAAAGGCGTTGTTCAAATAACGGGGTCGAAACGAGAATTTCTAGGGAGTGACCAAAATGGCCAGTTTGAAGACCACGCTTGTAGCCGCCACCATCCTTGTTGCCGTCGCCGGTTGCGCCAAGAAGCGCCCGGCCGACCTGCCGCCGCCGCCGGTGGACAATAGCGGACCCGTCGACCAGGGCGGCGCGACCGGCCCGACGACCGGTGCCGTGGTGCCGGGATCGGACGCGGATTTCCGCCGCTCGGTCACGTCGAACACGGTGCGGTTCGGACTGGACCAGTATGACATCGACCCGGAGGCGCGCGCGATCCTGGACAGCCAATCGGCCTGGTTGCAGCGTTATCCGAACGTGCGCATCACGATCGAGGGGCATTGCGACGAGCGCGGCACGCGCGAATATAACCTCGCACTGGGCGATCGCCGTGCGAACGCGGCCAAGAACTATCTGGCGGCACGCGGCGTCTCGCCGGACCGGATGACCGTGATCAGCTATGGCAAGGAGCGGCCCGAGGCGATGGGGTCGGACGACGCCAGCTGGGCGCAGAATCGTCGTGCCGTGACGATCGTTCTGAGCTGATCATGAAATAACCCCTCCCCGCTTCGGGGAGGGGCTTTGCGCGTGGTCAGCCCAGCGCCGCATCCAGCAGCTTGGCGAGCCGCAGGCCGCCGCGGCGGATCTGTTCGCGCTCCAGCGGCGCCAGTTTGGCGATGTCGGCGTCGGTCATCTTGAGGCGGGCAGGCGTCGGCTGGCACGGGTCGCCGTGCATCGCGGTAGCATAAGCCTCACGCGCGACCGCCCAATTCTCGCGGCTCCATGTGGTTGCATCGCCCCTGCCGAGCTTTGCGCGGGTGGCAGCGGGATAGCGGCGGATCAGGCTGGGCGGGGTGGAGATAGCGCGCTCGGCAAGCAGTCCGTCCCAGATCGAATGGAGGTTGAGCCGAGTGGGCGCGTAGATGCCGTAATCGGCATGGGCGTCGTTGCCGCCCTTGTCCCCCTTGTCGCCGGCATGCAGCGGCTGGTGCAGGTCGCCGACGAAATGGACGAGGAACGCCAGTGCCTTGACCCGCTCGACCGCGGGCGCGCGTCGGTTCTTCAGGATCGCCTGTTGCCGCGGGATCTGGGCCGAGACGCAGTCGCCGTCCTTGCAGGCGGGCTCCAGCGTGAAGGGGCCGCAGATGTTCACGTTCTGATAGTGCCAGCTATAGGCATAGCCGAAGCGCGACTGGCCGTTCGCATCCTTCAGCGGCTTGATGCAGTCGGGCCAGACACTGGCGTCGGCGATGGTGCGGACGGGGCAGGAGGGCGTGTCGAGCTGCCCCTGCGCGCGTAAGATGCGGGTGACGGCCGTCCGCGTGTGCGGCGATACATTGGCCCAGGCGATCCGGGCGACGGTCTGGTGGCCATAATCCCAATAGGCGTTGGCGGGCTGAGACAGGGTGAGGGCGCCAAACGCGGCGACGACGATACGCGAACGGTTCATAGGGCTGGTGCCTTAGCGACGCGGCAGACCCAAAGAAAGCGTCAGCCTTCCTCACCATAAAGCGCGACCTGGCGGACCCCGTCGGGCCCGGCGCGGCCGCGATACATGCCGGCGGTGGTCATGCTCCAGGCGGTGGTGCCACCCGGCGCGGCGACGATGACGCCGCCGGTGCCGCCCATCGCACGGACCTCCGCCAGCACGGTATCGGCGGCCTGTTGCGGCGTGTCGTTCGTGAAGCGCAACCGGGCGGCGATCTCATGCGCGACGCCCTCGCGAATGAAATATTCGCCCGCCCCGGTGCACGAGATGGCGGCCGCACGGTCGTCGGCATAGGTGCCTGCGCCGATCAGGGGCGAGTCGCCGATCCGGCCCCAACGCTTGCCGGTGACGCCGCCGGTCGAGGTGGCGGCGGCGACATGGCCATGGCTGTCGGTGGCGACCGCGCCGACGGTGCCGTACTTCATGTCGATGTCGAAGGCGTCGGCGCCCCTGGCCTGCATCTCCTCCAGTTGCCGGCGGCGCTCGGGCGTGGCGAACCATTCCGGCGGCGCCTGTTCCAGCCCCTGGCCGCGCGAAAAGGCGTCGGCACCGGGGCCGGCGAGAAAGACGTGCGGGCTGTGGTCCATCACCGCGCGGGCGAGCGCCACGGGATTGCGGGTGGCGGTGACGCCGGCGACGGCGCCGGCGCGGCGGTCGCGCCCGTCCATGATCGCGGCGTCCAGCTCGTTGGTGCCCCCTTGCGTGAAGCAGGCGCCGCGACCGGCGTTGAACGAGGGCGCATCCTCCAGCACGCGCACCGCCGCCTCCACCGCATCGACCGCGCTGCCGCCCTGGCGCAGGATCGCCTCGCCAGCGTCGAGCGCGGCGGCAAGCGCGGCGCGCGCCTCGCTATCCTGCCGGGATGTCAGCACGTCGGGCACGATCCGGCCGGCGCCGCCGTGGATCATCAGGGACCAGGTCATGGAGTTTTCCTCAGGGTGGGGCGCAGGCCTATGAGCGGGCGCGCCCGGGGGATCGCACGGCCGGCAAGGTAGAATGTCCAGCAGCCGGCGATCGTCACGGCGGCCAGGACGACCGCGTCGAGGGCGAGCGGCAGGGCGGTGCCACGCAGCCAATAGGCGACAACGACGATGATCGTCTGGTGGATCAGGTAGAAGGGGAACACCGCCTCGGTCAGCGTGCGGCGCCATGGGTGGTCATGGTTCCAGAAACGTTCCGCCACGCCGATCAGCGCGACGATCGCCGCCCAGGCCTGCACCGCGCGCGTGGCGGAAAAGGTGAGGCCCGCCCAGTGCGGCCCGCGCGCCAGACCCGGCCAGCGCCATTCGAGATCGGCCGCCAGCAGATAGGCGGCGAGCGCGACGATCGCCGCCGGCCACCACCAGCGGCGAAACGTGGCGAGTACCCGGTCCGACCCCGCCATCGCGAAGCCGAACAGGAAGGCGGGCAGGTAGAGCGCGTGCGCCAGGGCGTCGTCGATCAGGCCGTGGGTTTCCGACTGGCCGACGAACAGCCACATGTTGACGGCCAGCAGCCAGCCGAGCGGCAGCACCAGCCCGCCGATGCCGCCGAATACGCGGTCGTACAAGGCCTGCACACGGGCGCCCCACCGGCCGCCGATCGCGAGCAGCAGCGCGATGGCGACGGTGTAGACCCAGAGATAGCCGACGAACCAGAGATGGTTCCAGGCGGGCAGCGACACGCCCGCGAGCAGGCGGAAGCCGAAATAATCGTGCAGCCAGAACCGCAGGAAAGGGGCGTCGTAGCCATGCTGGGTGACCAGCTCGACCCAGCTTTGCGGAGGCACGAGTACGGCGATGCCGAAGGCCAGCGGGATCAGCAGCCGGATGCTGCGCCCCTTCACGAAGCCGAGCAGGCTGGTGTGCCGGGTCGCCAGCGCCCGCGTCGCATAGCCCGATACCACGAACAGCAACAGCAGCCGCCACGGGTTGGAGGCCAGCATGGGCAGGGTGACGAGCGGCACCGTGTCCAGCCGGACGTGAAAGCCCCAGGGCACGAACACCATGCCGATATGGTAGAAGATCAGGATCGCGAAGGCACCGACGCGCAGCCAGTCCAGGCCGAGATGGCGGGGGATGGGGGACGCGGGAACCATATCGCAGGCTCGGTACAGCATCGACTTTGAACCGCAACCTCAGGCGCGTATATAGGCGCTTATGTCCATCCGTCCCTGGCGCGACATCGTCCGCCGCCCGAGCCGCCAGATCATGGTCGGCAACGTTCCCGTCGGCGGCGATGCGCCCGTCACCGTGCAGACGATGACGAACACGCCGACATCAGACCCGGTCGCGACGATCAACCAGATCCGCCGCTGCGAGGATGCGGGCGTGGACATCATCCGCGTGTCGTGCCCCGACATCGAATCGACCGCCGCGATGAAGCAGATCGTGCGCGCATCGCGGGTGCCGATCGTCGCGGACATCCATTTCCACTACAAGCGCGCACTGGAAGCCGCGGACGCGGGGGCGGCGTGCCTGCGCATCAATCCCGGCAATATCGGATCGTCGCAGCGCGTGGCGGAGGTGGTGCGCGCCGCCAAGGCCAATGGCTGTGCGATCCGCATCGGCGTGAATGCAGGCTCGCTGGAGAAGGACCTGCTGGAGAAATATGGCGAGCCGTGCCCCGAGGCGCTGGTCGAATCGGCGCTCGACCATATCAAGCTGCTGCAGGATCACGACTTCCACGAATATAAGGTCGCCGTGAAGGCGTCGGACGTGTTCCTGGCGGTCGCCGCCTATCAGGGGCTGGCCGAGGCGACCGACTGCCCGTTGCACCTGGGCATCACCGAGGCGGGCGGCTTTGTCGGCGGCACGGTGAAGTCGGCGATCGGCATCGGTTCGCTGTTGTGGTTCGGGATCGGCGACACGATCCGCGTTTCGCTGTCGGCCGAGCCCGAGGAAGAGGTGCGCGTCGGCTTCGAGATCCTGAAGTCGCTGGGCATCCGCAACCGCGGCGTACGCGTCGTCTCCTGCCCGTCCTGCGCGCGACAGGGATTCGACGTGATCCGCACCGTCGCCACGCTGGAGGAGCGGTTGCAGCATATCCGCACCCCGATGTCGCTGTCGGTACTGGGATGCGTGGTGAACGGACCCGGCGAAGCGCGCGAAACCGATATCGGCCTGACCGGCGGCGGCAATGGCAAGCACATGGTCTATCTGTCGGGCATCACCGACCACACGGTGGAGGACGCCGACATGGTCGACCACATCGTGAAGCTGGTCGAGGCAAAGGCGGCGGAGATCGAGGCCGCGGAGGCGGCACGCGCGCTGGCGGCGGAATAGTAGGCTTGCTAGTTTTCGGTCAGCGGAGACATTGTCGTGACCTATCATGCAAAGGTGACACCGGGCGGCAAAGTGGTCATCCCCGCGGAACTACGCCGGGATCTCGGCATACGCGACGGTGACTCGCTCATGTTCGAAAAGGATAAGAATGGCGGCTTGAGCGTGAAGACCTTCGAGCAAGTCGTGCACGAGGAGCAGCGACGTTTTCGCGCGGCAGTCGGGCCGGATTACTCGGTTAAGCAGTTTCTCGCCGATCGCGGGTCGGATTGGCCCGCCGATTGAGCGCCGTTCTCGACGCGTCTGCCCTGTTGAGCGTCCTGTTGGGTGAGAGAGGCGAAGACATCGTTGTTCCGGTGCTGCGCGGCAGCGCGATGTCTGCGGTGAATATATCCGAGTGTTGTGCGCGTGCGCCCGAACGGCGAGCCGCTGCAGCGGCGGTGCTGAAGGCGATCGAACGGTTCGAGATCGATGTCGTGCCGTTCGATATGACACAGGCGGTGCGTGCAGCAGAGCTTCGCGATGATACCCGGCGTCTGGGCTTTCTCTGGGTGATCGGGCCTGTCTCGCCTTGGCCGAGCAGCGGCGGGTGAGGCTGTTTACCGCCGACGAGCGCCTGTCGCGGGTCAGTATCGGTATCGAAATCCTGTTGATCCGCTGACGCACAGTTACGCGAACTTTGGTTCGTCCGTGGGAAAGCACCGGACACCGTGGTAGCGCTGCCGGCTATGGCGCATCGTGATCCTTCGCATCAGCTTTCTCCGGCGCTTGCCTTTGCCGTGGCGGCGGCGGGGATCGGGCTGTTCTCGATCATGGATGCGTTCATGAAGTCGCTGGTGCTGGGCCTGGGCGTCTACAATGCGCTGCTCTGGCGGACGATGCTGTCGGCGGGGATCGGCGGCGCGGGCTGGGCGATGGGCGGCGGGCGGCGGCCGTCCGCACACGCCATGCGGCTGCACGTCGCGCGTGGCACGATCACCACGGGCATGGCGCTGTTGTTCTTCTGGGGGCTGGCGCGGGTGCCGATGGCACAGGCGATCTCGCTGACCTATATCGCGCCGCTGCTCGCGCTGTTGCTGGGCGCGGTCTTTCTGGGCGAGCGGGTGGGGGCGCGGGTGATCGCGGCCTCGATCGCGGCGCTGGGCGGGGTGGGCGTGATCCTGCTCGGCCAGATGCGGATGACGTTGGGGCCGGAGGCGCTGGGAGGCGCAGGCGCGATCCTGGCCTCGGCCGTGCTGTATGCGGTGAACCTCGTCGTCGCGCGGTTGCAGGCGCAGGCGGCGAGCGCGCGCGAGATCGCGTTCGTGCAGTCGGCGGTCGTCACGCTCCTGCTGCTGCTCGCCGCGCCGTGGCTCGCGGTGGTGCCGCCGGTCGCCGACTGGTGGAAGATCGCCATCGCCGCGACGCTGGCGACGGGATCGCTGCTGCTGCTCGGCTGGGCCTATGCGCATGGCGAGACCGGATATCTGGCGACCACCGAATATACGTCGTTCCTTTATGCCGCGGTGCTGGGCTGGGCGGTGTTCGGCGAGCATGTCGCACCGACCACGCTGGCCGGTGCGGCGATCATCGTCGTCGCCTGCCTGATCGCCGCTCGCCGCCGCGACGTGGCACGTGCCGCGATCGAGGCGGCCGCCTGATCCTTGTCCCTTCCACCGAGAGTGCCATGATCCGACCTGCGACACCGGCCGACGTGCCTGCCATCCTGCGCTTCGTGCGCGAATTGGCGGCGTTCGAGCGTGAACCCGATGCGGTGGAGGCAACCGAGGCGATGCTGGCCGATGCCTTGTTCGGCACATCCCCCGCGGCCGAGGCGGTGATCGCCGAAATCCACAGCCAGCCAACAGGTTTTGCGCTGTTTTTCCACAGCTTTTCAACATGGACCGGCCGGCGGAGCCTGTATCTGGAGGACCTGTACGTCACGCCCGAGGCGCGGGGGCAGGGGCTTGGCGCCGCGATGCTGCGGCATCTCGCCGGGATCGCGCTCGATCGCGGCTGCGCGCGGTTCGAATGGTCGGTGCTCGACTGGAACGCGCCGGCGATCGCCTTTTACCGGGCGATGGGGGCCGTGGGCATGGAGGAGTGGACCGTGCAGCGGGTGAGCGGGGAGGCGCTCAAAGCACTCGCGGGACGCTGATCGCTTTACGCTCCCGTTGGGCGTTCGGCTTTGTGGCGGTGATTTGGTTCACGCGAAGGCGCGAAGACGCGAAGAGGTTTGGTTCACGCGGAGACGCGGAGACGCGGAGAAGAAGGAGGGATCGCTTGGAGGCGCGGCGCGTGCCTTTTTGAGCCGAAGGCTCATGTTCAGCGCGGGCGGATTTTTGTCTTCCGATCGCGGGGGCGCGGCGGGGGCGCGGTATGCGCAACCCTCTGCGGCCTCCGCGCCTCCGCGGAAATCAAATTTCTTCGCGTCTTCGCGTCTTCGCGTGAACCAAGAAGCAAGCACTGCCGGGCGGCCCCTCACCCCCCTCTCCCCATAGGGAAAGGAGGTCCGGGGGTTATTCGCGGCCGGGGACGTCGTGGTCGTGCGGCTCTTCGCCCTGCGCCTTGGCGGCGTCATAGCGCTCGATCGCCTCGATCGTGATGCGGCGTGCTTCCTCGGCATCGCCCCAGGTGCCGACGCGCACCCACTTCTTCTTCTCCAGATCCTTGTAGTGGGTGAAGAAGTGTTCGATCTGCTCGAAGACGATCTCGGGCACGTCGCCGCGCTGCGTGACGTTCGAGTAGTACGGGAAGACCTGATCGACGGGGACGCAGACCAGCTTCTCGTCGCCGCCGGCTTCGTCTTCGAGGTTCAGGACCGCGATCGGGCGGGCGCGGACGACCGAGCCGGGGATGAAGGGCGAGCGGGCGATGACCAGCGCGTCGAGCGGGTCGCCGTCGGGCGAGAGCGTGTGCGGCACGAAGCCGTAGTTCGCCGGATAGCGCATCGGCGTGTGCAGGATGCGATCGACGAACAGCGCACCCGACGCCTTGTCGAACTCGTACTTCACGGGCTCGCCGCCGGTCGGCACCTCGATGATGACGTTCAAGTCGTCGGGCGGAGACTTGCCGACGGGGATCAGATCAATACGCATTCGATTTTTGTCCCTGATAATGACGATGCCGCACCGATAAGGATCAGCGCGGCATCAACAGTCGATCGAGCCCGCCTTCGCCGGTTCCGACCTTCTGAAGGCGCGGATAGCGGGGGCCACCCTGATAGTCGATGGAGATATCGCGGAAACGGTCCTCATTTCGGACAAGAAGCCGAATGGGGGTCTTGCTATCCTTTGCGGTGACGATCGCCGCCTTCAACCGTTCGGCGGAATAGGACTGGCCATTGATCGCCTGGATCTCGGTGCCGACATCCAGCCCCGCCTTGAAGGCCGGCGAGTTCCAGATCACCGTCGATATCCGGCCGTCATTCGCGACCACCAGGCCCAGCGAATAACTGACATCGGCGCCGCGGCTCTTTTCCTGCTGCTTGAAGAAGGGCGTCGGCTCGGGCGTGTAGACGAGCTTGTAGCCGTTCATCGCGAAGCCGTTCACCGGCGCGGGCTGGCCCGTCTCGGTCAGGCGCTGGTTCAGGAAGCCGGCCCAGTCATAGGGGACGATGCCGTTCAGCGTCCGGGCGACATCCTCGAAGGTATAGGTCACCTGGCCCCAGTCGCCGTCGCGGATGCCGAAGAACGCACGCGCGAAATCGTCGATCGACTTGGTGCCGTTCGACTTCTGGCGGAGCATCGCATCGACCTCCATCCAGACCATCAGGCCTTCGTTGTAATAGTCCTCCGACCGCTGCCAGCTCGTCCAGCCCTTGGGGCGGCGGGCGGAGATGACGGGATCGTTGGTGGTGTCGATCAGCGGGCGCCACTGGCGGCCAGGCGCCAGATCATAGGTGCCGAGGATCGAGGCGTACATGTCGAGCGTGTCCTGCTTCGACACCAGCCCCGAGCGCGCCTGGAGGACATAACCCCAAAATTGCGTCTGCCCTTCATATACCCACAGCAGCGAGTTGCGCATCGGCGTGCGGAAGTCGGGCGTCCACAGGTCCGCGCCGCGGCGGAACTTGCCGTCCCAGCTATGGGTGAATTCGTGCGGCAACAGGTTGCGGCGGCCGGGGCCGGAATCCCAGTCGGTGAAATAGCCGGGCGTCACGCCGTTTTCGGACGAACGGTGATGCTCCAGCCCGATGCCGCCCAACTGGTCGGTGATCGACAGGAGGAATTCGTAGCGGTCGTAATGCTGCGCGCCGAAGGTCTTGACCGCCTGGTCGACGAGACGCTTGTGCGCGTCGATCTGCGCGGGCGTCGCGGCGAGTTCCTTGGGATCGTCGGCAAAGACGTTGAGGTCGACCCGCGGGCTGAGCGCCCAGACCTTGCCGTACTTGCCCGCGAGCACGGGCGAATCGACCAGCACCTCGTAGTTGGTGGTGTCGTAGGTGTAGGTGGAGCCCGCCGCCTTGGCCGGCACCGCACCGGCCGCGGTCCAGCCGGCGGGGAAGCGCGCGGTCATCTGGATCGGGATCTGGCGGGTGAAATAGCCGGCCGGATAGAGGCTGACCGAATTGGGCTGGAGCGAGATCATCGTCGGCGTGACGACGATGCGGCCCTGATTGGCCTCGGTCGCGGAGATGAACTGGAATTCGACATCGAGCTGGCGGGCGCCGGCGGGCACGTCGATATGGAAGGCGTAGACGTCGATCACGTCGCGCGTCCAGGGCAGCACCCGGCCGTTCGCGCGGATGACGAGGCCGGCGAGCTTCTCGATCTCGCCACGCGGCGCGTGGTTGCCGGGAAGCCATTTCGGATAGAGCAGCGTCATCGGCCCCGCCTTGGCGACGGGGATCGTCTCGCGCACGCGGAAGATGGCGCGGTCGAGGTCGGTGGCGTCGACGTCGAGTTTGATGGTGCCGGGGTAGGGGGTGTCCTGCGCCGCGGGGATGGTGTCGACGATGGGCGTGGGTTGGGGAGCGGAGTTGCCGGGGATGGTCTGGGCGGCAAGCGGCGCGGCGATGGAGGCGAGCAGGGAAGCGACGAACAGCGTGCGGATCATGAAGGGCCCTTGGGCAAGGGATGGACGATGCCGCCGGGTGTACGCAGCCGATAGGGCAGTCGTCCAGCCCTTTACCCGCTGCCCAATATGTTGACAGTAAAGGCCACGACGCCGAGATTGAAGACGAACGCGGCCAGGCTGTGCCCGGTGACGACCCGGCGCATCGCGCGCGAGGCGATCGTCACGTCCGAGGTCTGAAAGGTCATGCCGAGCGTCACGCTGAAATACAGAAAGTCCCAGTAATCCGGCTCGGTCGTGTCGGGAAATTGCAGGCCGCCGCTATCGGCGTCCTGGTCGTCCGGCAGGTAGAAGAGATGCGCATAGTGCAGCGCATAGACGGTGTTGGAGAAGAGCCACGCCAAAGCCAGCGTGGCGACGACGATCAGCACGGTCGACCGGTCGCCGCGCCCCTGCACCTCGCCTGCGACGGCGGCGAGGATGACGAGCAGCGTGGCCCCCGAAAAGCCGAGAAACACCGCGCGGTTCGCGTCGTTTTCGATCGCGCGGCGGCGCATCCGGTCGGTCGATCCGTGACCGAGCAGCGGCGCCACGGAGGCGAGAAAGACGAGCGCGGCCAGATCAAAGGCGAGCATGATGCCGCGGTCCCGCCCCAGCAGGGGCACCAGCACCGGCAGCCCGGTGGCCAGCAGCACGCCGAACAGCAGGAAGCGGGGCGGGGCGATGCGATTGCCGAGATGATGTGCCATCGCATCACGGCCTAGCGCTTGGGGCCGCGGTCGCCTAGATAGCGCCGCTTCTATGGCACGGATCGAACCCCCCAAGCGCGTGCGCGGCACGCAGGACATCTTCGGCGAGGAACAGCGGCGCTTTGCGCATGTCCTTGCCACCTTCGAACGGGTGCGCGCGCTCTACGGATTCCAGCGGGTCGACCTGCCGGTGTTCGAGGATACGCAGGTATTCGCGCGCTCCATCGGCGAGACCACCGACGTGGTGTCGAAGGAAATGTACAGCTTCCCCGATCGCGGCGGCGATCTCCTGACGCTCCGGCCCGAATTCACCGCCGGCATCGCGCGCGCCTATCTGTCCGAAGGATGGCAGCGTTTCGTGCCGCTGAAGGTGACGACGAGCGGTGCGGTGTTCCGCTACGAACGGCCGCAAAAGGGGCGTTATCGCCAGTTCCACCAGATCGACGCCGAGATATTGGGCGCAGCCGAGCCGCAGGCGGATGTCGAGTTGCTGGTGATGGCGGACCAGTTGCTGCATGAGCTGGGCATCGCGGACGGGGTGACGCTGCAACTGAACACGCTGGGCGATGCCGAAACGCGCGATGCGTGGCGCGCCGCGCTGGTGGCGCATTTCGAGGCGCACCGGGGCGAACTGTCCGAAGACAGCCTGGTGCGGCTGGACAAGAATCCGCTGCGCATTCTCGATTCGAAGGACCCGCGCGACCGGCCGATCGCCGATGCGGCGCCGGATATCGATGCGTATCTGACGCCGCAGGCACGCGCCTTTTTCGATGCGGTGACCGCCGGGCTGGACGCGGCGGGCGTGGCATGGACGCGCAATGCGCGGTTGGTGCGCGGGCTGGACTATTACCGGCACACCGCGTTCGAGTTCGTCACCGACCGGCTGGGCGCGCAGGGAACCGTGCTGGCGGGGGGGCGCTATGACGGGCTGATCGGGTCGCTGGGCGGGCCGGAGACGGCGGGCGTGGGCTGGGCCGCGGGGATGGAGCGGCTGGCGATGCTGATCACGGCGCCGGCGGAGCCGCGGCTGGATGCGGTGATCGCGCTGGAGCATGACGATGCGCTGATCGACGGGCAGCGGCTGCTCGCCGGTTTGCGGCGTGCGGGGTTGTCGGCGGAGATGATCGCGAGCGGGTCGCCGCGCAAGCGGTTCGACAAGGCGTCCAAGCTGCCGGCCGATGTGCTGATCGCGATCAACCGGCAGGACGGGCAGACGGTGGTCAATACGCGGGCGGCGGATGCTGCGGAGACACTGGCGCGGATCAAGGCGGTCATCGACAAGGTGCAGGCCGCTTCGTGACGACGATCTCGCCCGAGCGCATCCGGCAGATCGAGGCGCGACTGGACGAACTGTCCGCACAGATGGCAACCGGCGACCTGCCGTCGGACCGTTTCGTCGCGGTGTCCAAGGAATATGCCGAGCTGGAACCCGTCGCGCGCGCGGCCGCCGAGGTGCGGCGGCTGCGGCAGGAGGCGGAGAGCCTGGCCTATATGGCGGGCGACGGCGACGAGGAGCTGCGTGCGCTGGCCGCCGAGGAACTGCACGCCAACAAGGTGGCGCTGGAGGCGGCGGACCGCGCGCTGGCGCTGGCGCTGCTGCCGCGCGATGCCGCCGACGAGCGCGCCGCGATGCTGGAAATCCGCGCCGGCACCGGCGGGGACGAGGCGGCGCTGTTCGCGGGCGACCTGTTCCGCATGTACCAGCGTTATGCCGAGGCACAGGGCTGGCGCGTCGAAATGATTTCGGCATCGTCGTCGGATGCGGGCGGGTACAAGGAAGTGGTCGCATCGGTGACGGGCAGCGGCGTGTTCGCGCGGCTGAAGTTCGAAAGCGGCGTGCACCGGGTGCAGCGCGTGCCGGCGACCGAGGCGGGCGGGCGCATCCACACCTCGGCGGCGACGGTGGCGGTGCTGCCAGAGGCCGAGGAAGTCGATGTCCGCATCGAGGACAAGGACCTTCGCATCGACGTCTATCGCTCGTCGGGGCCGGGCGGTCAGTCGGTCAACACGACCGACTCCGCGGTGCGCATCACCCATCTGCCCACCGGGCTGGTGGTGATCCAGCAGGACGAGAAGTCGCAGCACAAGAACAAGGCCAAGGCGCTGAAGGTGCTGCGCACCCGGCTGTACGAGGCGGAGCGCGAGCGGCTGGCGAACGAGCGGTCGGGCACGCGGCGCGCGATGGTGGGATCGGGCGACCGATCCGAGCGCATCCGCACCTATAATTTCCCGCAGGGCCGCGTCACCGATCACCGCATCAACCTGACGCTCCACCGCCTGCCCGAAATTCTCGTCGGGGAAATGGACGAGTTGATCGGCGCCCTGGTCGCGCAGGACGAGGCCGAGCGGCTGGCGGCACTGGATGGCTGAACCCGGCCCCCGCGCCGCGGGCGTGCGGGCGGCACTGGGCGAGGCGGCGGCGCGGTTCGGTTTCTCGGAAACGCCGCGGCTCGATGCCGAACTGTTAATGGCGCACGCGCTGGGGATCGAGCGCGCGGCGCTGCTGCTCGACATGGACCGCGCGGTGCCGGAGGGATTCTGGACGCTGGTCGCGCGGCGTGAGCGGCATGAACCGGTCGCCTATATCACCGGGTCGCGGGGGTTCTGGACGCTCGATCTGGGGGTGGGGCCGGGTGCGCTGGTACCGCGGGCCGACAGCGAAACGCTGGTCGAGGTGGCGGTGACGCATTTCCGGGGACGGCCGCCGGCGACGTTGCTCGACCTGGGAACGGGGCCGGGCACGCTGCTGCTCGCGCTGCTCGACGAATGGCGGGGCGCGCGGGGGGTGGGCGTCGACCGGTCGGCGGAGGCCCTGGGCTATGCCGTCGCCAATGCGGCCGCATGCGGAATGGGTGCGCGGGCCGGCTTCGTGCTGGGGGACTGGGATGCGGCGCTGACGGGGGTGTTCGACTGCATCGTCACCAACCCGCCCTATATCGGCACAAACGAAAGGCTGCCCGACGAGGTGCGGCTGCATGAGCCGGCGGGCGCGCTGTTCGCTGGCCCGGACGGACTGGACGATTATCGACGGCTGGCACCGGCGATCCGGCGGCTGCTGGCGCCCGGCGGGGCGGCGTTTCTGGAGATCGGGCACCGGCAGGGGGATGCGGTGACGGCGCTGCTGGCGGCGCAGGGCTTTGCCGTGACGCTGCACCGGGACTTGGCCGGGCGGGCGCGAGTGCTGGCCGCGACTTGAACAATCGGGAGGCCGCGCCCATATTTCGCTTGTAGGACGGCCCCCGGAGCCGCTAGAGCGAAGGCCGGGGCACGCGAACATCGACAACTTGGCTGTTGATTTCGGGCGGACGCCCGCATCCTTCGTCATGAGGCCGCTGCAGTCCGGTGGCCATGGCAGACGCTGGCGGCGAGGCGATGCGCCTGTCGGACACGTCGGGGATCGATACCGCGGGACCGGGCATGACGCCCGGAATGAGTGGGCCAGTTTAGTGGTTTGACGACTAAGGACGAATAGCTTGATAAACAATCGGCAGGCCGGCCGCCGTCGCGGTCGTGGTGGCGGCAATAACGGGCAGCGTCCGGGTGGTAATCCAGGTCGCCCCGACAACGGCAATCGCATCGACAATCGCGCGCGCGGCAACGCCAACCAGTTGTACGAGAAGTACAAGAATCTGGCGTCCGAAGCGCAGCGCCAGGGCGACCGCGTCAACACCGAATATTACCTGCAGTTCGCGGACCATTATTTCCGCGTGTTGAACGAGAGCCGTTCGCGGTTCGAGGAACAGAATCAGCGGCGTGCGCGCGACGATGCGCAGGACGACGGCTTCGACGGCCAGGACGAGGATTATGGCGACGAGGGCGAGCCGATCCGCCCCGGCGAGATGCAGGGCGACGTGCAGGGCGGCGGTTTCGAACCGCGCCGCCAGCGCGACGATCGCCCCCGCCGCGAGGATCGCCCTCAGCGGGACGACCGGCCCCAGCGCGAAGCGCGGGACGATCGTTCCAATCGCGACGAGCGTCCGTACCGCGAGGAGCGGGCGCAGCGTGAAGACCGCCCTGCGCGTGAAGCGCGTGAAGATCGCCCTGCGCGTGAAGACCGTCCGGTGCGTGAAGCGCGTGAGGACCGGCCGGTGCGCGAGCCGCGCGAGGATCGTCCCCAGCGTGAGGAACGCCGCCCTGCACGGCCGCTGCGTGCGCCCGTTGCCGAGGAAACCGCGGTCGTCACCGCCGATCCCGCCGGCGAACCGGCCGTGGCCGAGCAGGCGCCGGCACCCGTCGCCGAGGCCGAGGCCCCCCGTCGCCGCGGTCGCCCGCGTCGCGAGCCGGTCGCTCAGGCGCCCGAGGCCGAGACCGGTTTCGATGCGGATCGCCTGCCGCCGGCACTGAGCGCCGCGAGCGAGGGCGGAGCGCCGGCGCCCGAGGAAAAGCCGCGCCGCCGCCGCGTGCGCGCGGCCGCGCCGGAAGTGACGCCGGCGAGCTGATCGTCGCAATCTGGCTGAACACATGGCCGGTGCCTTCCGATCGGAGGGTGCCGGCCTTGTTCTATGTGGCGCACGTGCTTGTCGCGGCGGGGCACTTGGCCTAGCGGACCAGCATGAAACGCGTGGCAGTCTATTGCGGGTCGGCGACGCCGGCCGATCCGACCTATATCGACATGGCGAAATCGGTGGGGCGCGGCCTGGCCGAGCGGGGCATCGGCGTCGTCTATGGCGGCGGGCGCCTCGGCCTGATGGGCGCGGTGGCGGACGCGGCGCTGGAGGCGGGTGGCGAGGTGATCGGCATCATCCCGCAGGCGCTGGTCGATGCCGAGGTGGCGCATCGCGGGCTGACCGAACTGCACGTCGTGCCGGGCATGCACCAGCGCAAGCAGGCCTTTACCGACCTGTCCGACGGTTTCGTGACGATCGCGGGCGGCACCGGCACGATGGACGAGTTGTGGGAGGCGCTGTCCTGGGCGCAGCTCGGCTATCATGCCGATCCGGTCGGGCTGCTCAACACCGGCGGCTATTATGACGAGCTGGTCGCGTTCTGGGAAAAGATGGGCCGGGTCGGCTTCCTCCGGCCGCAGCACCGCGACCTGCTGATCGTCGATACGACGCTGGACGGGCTGCTGGACAAGATGGCCGCGCATCGGCCGACGCAGCCGATCGTCCGGATGAACGCGTCCGACCTGTGACGCCGTCGCCGACCCGCGCGGAGGTGGTGGCGGCGGCCGAGGCATCGATCGCGCGCGGCTCCAAGAGCTTTGCCGCGGCGAGCCGGCTGTTCGATCCCGCGACGCGCGACCGGGCGGTGCTGCTCTATGCCTGGTGCCGGCGGTGCGACGATATCGCCGACGGGCAGGATCACGGCCACGGCATGACGCGGGTCGACGATGCCCCGGCACGGGTGGCGGCGCTGTCCGCGTTGACCGAGCGGGCGCTGGACGGCGCGGTGGTCGGCGATCCGGCGTTCGACGCGTTGCGGCTGGTGGCGGCGGAGACGGACATGCCGCGGGCGTGGCCGCGCGACCTGATCGCGGGCTTTGCGCTGGATGCCGAGGAATGGCAGCCGGAAAGCGAGGCGGACCTGCTGCGCTATTGCTATCACGTCGCGGGCGTCGTCGGCTGCATGATGGCGGTGGCGATGGGGGTTTCGGCCAAGGACGATGCCGTGCTGGACCGGGCCTGCGACCTGGGGCTGGCGTTTCAGCTGTCGAACATCGCGCGCGATCTGGGCGAGGATGCCGGAGTCGGGCGCTGCTACCTGCCGGCGGACTGGTTGGCGGAATTCGGGGTGCCGGCAAACGACTATATGGCGCCGGAGCATCGCCCCGCGCTGGTCGCGATGGCACGGCGGTTGACGGACCGGGCGGCGCAGTTTGAGGCGAGCGCGCGGATGGGCGTGCGGGCATTGTCCTGGCGGTCGGCCTGGGCGGTGCTGTCGGCGGCAGGGATCTACGGCGCGATCGGCCGTTCGGTGGCGGCGCGGGGTGCAGGCGCCTGGGATCGGCGGGTGTCCACCTCAAAGGGTGCGAAGTTGGGATTTATCGCAGCGGCGGCGTGGGGCGCCACGTTGCGCGCTCGAGGGACCGTCGTGCCGCGCGATGCGGCACTCTGGCGGCGGCCCTGATCGGGTTCAGCCGCGCGATTTGGGCTTTTCCGCCTTGGCGATCTGAAGGCCGGTGGCCCGGCAATCCGCGCCGATGACCGGAAAGGGCACATCGGTGTTCTGGGCGATCCGGTTGGGCAGGTCCGCCCGGCATTGCGCCATCGTGGCATAGCGCGCCGGGACCAGTCGGGCCTCGGTGCACTGCGTGTTGCCATCACCGCAGCCCAGGATCGCCATGACGTAGAAAATCGGTTCCATTCAACCGCCTCCGCTTGAAGGTGAAAACCCTCTTTGCGGTGGAGAGTTCCGAAATCGCGCTTGCTGATACGGATCAGCCCTGACATGTTCGCCTAACACACCCCGATCATGGGGAACGCGTCGGGAGGCACGGGTCTTATGCTGAAATCGATGATGGCAGCAGGAGTGGCGTTGATGGTGGCACAGCCGGGACTGGCGGCGGATCTGAGCGGGGTGCCGCTGATCGAGCGGACCAAGCTGTTCGGCAATCCCTCGCGCATCGGCGGGCAATTGTCGCCCGACGGCAAGTGGATCAGCTTCATCGCGCCCAAAGGCGGCGTGCTGAACGTCTGGCTGGCCCCGGCCGACCGACCCGACGACGCCAAGGCGATCACCGCGGAGACGACGCGGCCGATCCGCCAGACCTTCTGGGCGCCCGATTCCAAGTCGGTGCTGTTCATCAACGACAAGGGTGGCGACGAGAATTTTCTGCTGTACGGCGTCGATGTCGCGAGCGGCGCGCAAAAGGCGCTGACCCCGTTTGAAAAGACGCGGGTGCAGATCGTCGGCACGTCCGAGACGATCAAGGATCGCATTCTGGTCGGCGTCAACAACCGCGATCCGCGCTGGCATGACTTGTATTCGCTCGACCTGAACACCGGCAAGCTGACCCCGGTCGTGCAGAATGACGGCTATGCCGGTTATCTGGCGGACGACCAGTTGCGGCTGCGCATGGCGGCCAAGGCGCGGCCCGACGGCGGCACCGATTATTACCGCATGGAGGGCACCACCGTCGAGGCCAAGCCCGTGGTGCAGTTCGGGCTGGACGATTCGCTAACCACCACGCCGCTTGGCTTCACCGTCGACGGCAAGACGCTCTACTGGATGGATTCGCGCGGGCGCGACACCGCGGCGCTGATGGCGCAGGACGTGGGCATCGGGCAGATGACGGTGGTGGGGGAAAGCCCCAAAGCCGATGTCGCGGGTGGCCTGTTCAATCCGAAGACGGGCCGGGTGGAGGCCTATTCGGTCAATTACCTGAAGCGCGACTATGTACCGGTGGGCGATGCGGTAAAGGCCGACCTCGCCTTCCTGAAGGCGCAGAACAAGGGCGAGTTCGCGATCGGCAGCCGCACGGATGCCGACGACAAGTGGATCGTCACCTTCGATCCCGTGACCGCGCCGGCCGCGACCTATGTCTACGACCGCCGCGCCAAGTCGCTGAAGCAGCTTTATGTCAGCCGGCCCGAGCTGGAGGGGGCGCCGCTGGTGCCGATGGAGCCGGTGGAGATCAAGGCGCGCGACGGGCTGACGCTGGTATCCTATCTGACCAAACCCAAGGGGGTGAGCGGGCCGGTGCCGCTGGTGCTGCTGGTCCATGGCGGACCCTGGGCGCGCGACGGGTTCGGCTTCAACGGCTATCATCAATGGCTGGCGAACCGCGGCTATGCGGTGCTGTCGGTCAATTATCGCGGCTCGACGGGCTTTGGTAAGAATTTCATCTCGGCGGGCGACCTGCAATGGGGCCGCAAGATGCACGACGACCTGATCGACGCGGTCGACTGGGCGGTGAAGAGCGGCGTCACCACCCGGGACAAGGTGGCGATCATGGGCGGCTCCTATGACGGCTATGCGACGCTGGCGGGGCTGACCTTCACGCCCGACAGGTTCGCCTGCGGCGTCGATATCGTCGGACCGTCGAACCTGTTCACGCTGCTGAAGACGATCCCGCCCTATTGGGAGGCGGGCAAGCAGCAATTCTACAAGCGGATGGGCGACCCGACCACGCCGGCGGGGCAGGCGCTGCTCAAGGAACGCTCGCCGCTGACCTTTGTCGACAAGATCAGCAAGCCGCTGCTGATCGGGCAGGGCGCCAACGATCCGCGCGTCAACGTCGCGGAAAGCGACCAGATCGTGGCGGCGATGGCGGCCAAGAAGATCCCGGTCACCTATGTGCTGTTCCCCGACGAGGGGCATGGTTTTGCGCGGCCGGTGAACAACATCGCGTTCAATGCGGTGACGGAGAATTTCCTGGCGCCGTGCCTGGGCGGGCGTGCAGAGCCGCTGGGCGATACGCTGACGGAATCGACCGCGCAGGTGAAGCATGGGGCGGAGTTCGTGCGCGGCCTGGCGCCTGGCGGGGGTGCTGCTTCGGGGCAGTAACCGGGTTCACGCGAAGACACGAAGGCGCGAAGAGGTAGGGCTTGCCCCGCCTTCGCCGTGACCTGTCGGTCGGAAGACCCGAATCGGCTGGTGATGCCCAGAGGGCCTGCCGGCCGGCGCAACCTCTTCGCGGCTTCGCGGCTTCGCGTGAACTCTTCTGAAAAAGCAGGAGGTTTTGTTCACGCGGAGACGCGAAGACGCGGAGAGAGGACGCCTGCTGCGTCGTTCCGTACCCCCGTCGGCCAGGGGTGCTCGGTCGATGATGGGATGATTGAGCCTGCGGCTCGCGGTGCATCTCCGCGCCTCCGTGTCTCCGCGTGAATATTCGTTGTTCTGGTTCTCTGACCACCGCCATTGAAGTTCGGCGGGGCGCAAGCGACATGGGGGGCGATGCCTCCGATCGATCCCACTACGGCGAGCCAGCAAGAGCGGCCGCTGATCCCTACGCTGCGCCGGTTCCTGCCCTATCTCTGGCCCGCGGGCGAGCCGGGGATGAAGGTGCGGATCGCCGGGGCGATGCTGCTCGTGCTGGCTTCCAAGCTCGTGCAGGTGCTGGGTGCTGCCTATACGCTGAAGTTTGCCGTCGACCGGATGGCGGGGGGCGACCGGTCGGTCGTCACCCTGGTGATCCTGCTGGTCGTCGCCTATGCGGCGTCGCGCTTTGCCTCGACGTTGTTCGACAATCTGCGCAATGCGGTGTTCGAGCGGGTGGGACAGGATGCGACGCGGCGGCTGGCGGCGGACGTGTTCCGGCACCTGCACCGCCTGTCGCTGCGCTTCCATCTGGAGCGGCGTACGGGCGCGGTGACCAAGGTGGTCGAGCGCGGCACCAAGAGCATCGATACGATGCTGTATTTCCTGCTGTTCAACATCGCGCCGACGGTGCTGGAACTCGCGCTGGTGCTGGGCATCTTCGCGCGCAGCTTCGGCGGGTGGCTGGTGGTCGCGACGATCGCCACGGTGGTGCTCTACATCGCCTTCACCCGCAAGGTGACCGACTGGCGTAACCATCTGCGCACGCGGATGAACGACCTGGATACGGGCGCGGTGGCGCACGCGGTCGACTCGCTGCTCAATTTCGAGACGGTGAAATATTTCAACGCCGAGGAGCGCGAGGCACGGCGGTACGAGAATGCCGTCGCCGCCTATGCGCGGGCGGCGACCAAATCCGAAAACTCGCTGGCGTGGCTGAACATCGGGCAGGCGCTGATCACCAACGCGCTGCTCGGCTTCGGCATGGGCTATGTCGCCTGGGGATGGAGCCGGGGAACGGCATCGGCGGGCGACGTGGTGTTCGTCTCGACGCTGCTCGCGCAACTGTTCCGGCCGCTCGACCTGCTCGGCATGGTGTATCGCACGATCCGGCAGGGGGTGCTGGACATGGGCGCGATGTTCGACCTGATCGATACCGGTGCGGAGGTGCGCGACATACCCGGCGCGCCGGCGCTGGCGGTCGGCGCGGGCCATGTGCGGTTCGAGCAGGTCAGGTTCGGTTATGAGGAAGGGCGACCGATCCTGGACGGGCTGGACCTCGACGTGCCGGCGGGAACGACCTGCGCGGTGGTGGGACCATCGGGGGCGGGCAAGTCGACGCTCGCACGGCTGATGTACCGGTTCTACGATGTGGATGGCGGGCGCATTCTGATCGACGGGCAGGATCTGGCGACGGTGACGCAGGCGAGCTTGCGGGCGGCGATCGGGATCGTGCCGCAGGACACGGTGCTGTTCAACGACACGATCGGGTATAATATCGGCTATGGCCGCGAGGGGGCGAGCGCGGAAGAGATTGCGCATGCGGCCCGGGGCGCGGCGATCGCCGGGTTCATCGAGCGGCAACCGGACGGTTACGACACGCGCGTCGGCGAGCGCGGGTTGAAGCTGTCGGGCGGCGAGAAGCAGCGCGTGGCGATCGCGCGCACGCTGCTGAAGAACCCGCCGATCCTGATCCTGGACGAAGCGACCAGCGCGCTGGACAGCCGCACCGAGGGCGACATCTTGGAAACGCTGGAGGCGGTGGAGCGCGGGCGCACGACGATCGTGATCGCGCATCGCCTGTCCACGGTGGTGAAGGCGGACCAGATCATCGTGCTGGACGGCGGCCGCGTCGCCGAGCGCGGCACGCACGGCGAATTGCTGCGCCGGGATGGCCTTTATGCCGAGATGTGGGCACGCCAGGCCGCCGAGCGCGAGGAAGCGCTGGCGGCGGAGTGACGGGCGCGATGCCCTCGACCTGTGGCGACAGGTCCACTACATCGCCGGCGATGGCGGTCGATCCCCTTCCCACACTGCAGCGCGTGTTCGGCTATCCGGCGTTTCGCGGCGTCCAGGCCGACGTGGTCGGCCGGGTGCTGGCGGGCGAGCGCACGCTGGCGGTGATGCCGACGGGCGCGGGCAAGTCGCTCTGCTACCAATTGCCCTCCGTGATGATGGACGGGTGCTGCGTCGTGGTCAGCCCGTTGATCGCGCTGATGCACGACCAGTTGCGCGCGGCCGAGGCGGTCGGCATCCGCGCCGCGACGCTGACCTCTGTCGACCAGAACCGGGCGGAGACGGTGGCGCGCTTCCGCGACGGGCAGCTCGACCTGCTCTATGTCGCGCCCGAGCGTGCCTCCGCGATGCATTTCCGCGAGTTGCTGGGCAGCGCGAAGCTGAGCCTGTTCGCGATCGACGAGGCGCACTGCGTCAGCGAATGGGGGCATGATTTCCGGCCCGACTACCGCCTGCTCGAACCGCTGATGGATGCGTTTCCGGACGTGCCGCGCCTGGCGCTGACCGCGACGGCGGATGCGCATACCCGTGCCGACATCGCCAAGCAGCTGGGCATCCCGGAAGAGGGGATGATCGTCTCCGGCTTCGACCGGCCCAATATCCGCTATGCGATCAGCCCCAAGGCGAACGTCAACGTGCAGATCGCCCGGCTGGTGGCGGAAACGCGCGGACCGGGCATCGTCTATGCGCAGACGCGCGCGGCGACCGAGAAGCTGGCGGAGGCGCTGGGGCGGACGGGGCGGCCGGTGCGCGCCTATCATGCGGGCCTGGACCCGGCGGTGCGCGCGAAGAATCAGGCGGATTTCGTCGCGTCCGAAGACATGGTGATCTGCGCCACCGTCGCGTTCGGCATGGGGATCGACAAGCCCGACGTCCGCTTCGTCGCGCATGCCGGCCTGCCCAAATCGATCGAGGCCTATTATCAGGAAACGGGCCGCGCCGGGCGTGACGGCGATCCCTCCGTCGCGCATCTGTTCTGGGGCGCGGAGGATTTTGCTCGGGCGCGGCAGCGTATGGCCGAGGTGGAGCCCGAGCGGCAGGCCGGGGAGCGGGCGCGGCTGGCGGCGCTGGGGGCGTTGGTGGAGACGGGCGGATGCCGCCGCCGCATCCTGCTGCGCCATTTCGGCGAGGAGCTGGCCGAGGATTGCGGCAATTGCGATAACTGCCTGGGATCGCCCGACGCGGTGGACGCGACGACGACGGCGCAGAAGTTCCTGTCGGCGGTGTTTCGCACCGGGCAGATGTTCGGGGCGGGCTATATCGAGCAGGTGCTGACCGGCCAGTCGACCGAACGCAGCCTGATGAACGGGCATGAGGCGCTGTCGGTGTGGAACATCATCGATGGCGACGAGCTGGCGCTGGTGAAGCCGGTGCACCGTGCGCTGCTGCTGCGCGATGCGCTGCGCACCAATCCGCATGGCGGGCTGGAGTTCGGGCCGGCGGCGAGGGCGCTGCTGAAGGGCGAGGCGCGGTTGTCGCTGGTGATCCCGCCCAAGCGCGAGCGCAAGGGCCGGCGCGCGGCGGCGGCGGCGTCCAACCCGGCGGACAATCCGCTGTTCGAGGCGCTGCGCGCGAAGCGGCGCGAGCTGGCGCAGGCGGCGGGCGTGCCGCCCTATGTCATCTTTCACGATTCGGTGCTGCGCGACATGGCGGCGCAGAAGCCCGCCGATCGGACCGCGCTGTCGATGCTGACGGGCGTGGGCGCGCGCAAGCTGGATGCTTATGGCGACGCGTTTCTGGACGTGATCCGCGAGGCGGCCTGATCGATCTTTCCTCCGCAGTTGCCGTTGCGGTGGAGCGGTCTGGCGACTAGGTGAACGGCATGATCCGTGTGCTCAACGAAAGCGTCGCCGTCGCCCCCCAGATCGCGCCCGAGGACGTGGCCGCGATCAAGGCCGCGGGCTATGTCGCGATCGTCAACAACCGCCCCGATGGCGAGCAGCCCGGCCAGCCGACCGGCGATGCGATCCGCGCCGCCGCGGAGGATCATGGCCTGGCCTATACCGCGATTCCGGTGGGGCAGGGCGGCTTCAGCCACGAGATGGTGGACGAGATGGCCGCGGCGCTGGTCGCCGCCGACGGCCCGGTGCTGGCCTATTGCCGGTCGGGTACGCGCAGTTGCAATCTGTGGGCGCTGGCGGCCGCCAAGGCGGGGCGCAATCCCGACCTGCTGGTGCGGCAGGCGGAGGACGCCGGATATGACCTGTCGGGCCTCAAGCCGACGCTGGACATGCTCGCGAGCGGAAAATGAGCCTGGTTGCGATCGGCGCGGGCAGCGCGGCGGGGATCGTCGTGCTAGCCGGTGTCGGGTGGCTGATCGCCGCCAAGCGTCGCGATCCCAAGGTGGGCACGCCGGAGGATGCGGCGGCGGCGGCGGAAGGCGCCTTGTCGGGGTTCGCGGTGGCCGGGGCGGTCGTCGGTGCGGACGGGCTGGGCGCGCTGGCGGTGGCGACCGACGGGCGCGTCGCGGCGATCAAGCGGCGCGGCAAGGCGATCGCGGTGCGCGAGGTGCCGTGGACCGTGGTACGTGCGACGCCGGAGGGCATCGTGGTGGAAACCGGCGATGGCTTCGGGCCGGTGTCGCTCGCCGGGGTCAATGCGCTGGATATCCGGCGGCTGGCGCCGAAGATGGCGCGGATTTGATATAATTCCCTCTCCCCGGAGGGGAGAGGGGGGACCCGCGGCGTAGCCGTGGGGAGGGTGAGGGGTTGCCGCGGGCGCTGCGCTGCTGGGCGGCCCCTCACCCTCCCACCGCTTTGCGGCGGGCCCCTCCCTCTCCCCAAAGGGGAGAGGGGTTTACGCTCCTCTCAGGCGGCGTTCTTCCTCAAACATATAGTCGCGGGTGACGGGGACGGAGAGGCGGCCGCGGGTGAGCTGGACCTGGTAGTTGCACAGGCCGCCGTTGCGGAAGGCGGCGCCGGCGCCTGCCAGGTAGAAGGTCCACATGCGGAAGAAGCGTTCGTCGTAAAGGGCGACGATCTCGTCACGCGCGGCCATGGCGCGGTCGTACCATTCGTCCAGCGTCCAGCCGTAATGGCAGCGCAGCACCTCCACGTCGGTGAGGAAGAAGCGCAGGCCCTCGTTGGCGCGGACGATTTCCGACAAAGCCGGGTTGTAGCCGCCGGGGAAGATATATTTCGTCGTCCAGTCGTCGGTGACGCCCGGGCCGTTCAGCCGGCCGATGGTGTGCATCAGCATCACCCCGTCCGGGGTGAGCAGGTCGCGGCACTTGGTAAAGAAGGTGCGGTATTGCGGCGGGCCGACATGTTCGAACATACCGACCGAGACGATGCGGTCGAACTGCCCTTCCACCCGGCGATAGTCGATCAGCTCGAAGCGTACCTTGTCGGCGACACCGGCCGCCTCGGCACGGGCGCGGGCGACCTTCAACTGTTCTTCCGACAGCGTGACGCCGAGGACCTCCGCCCCGGTCTTCTCGTGCAGGTAGAGCGCAAGGCCACCCCAGCCGCAGCCGATGTCGAGCACCTTGTGGCCGGGCTTCAGCGCCAACTTGGCGGCGATATGCGCCTTCTTGTCGGCCTGCGCCTTTTCAAGGCTGTTCGACGGGTCCGTGTAATAGGCGCAGCTATATTGCCGGTCGGCGTCGAGGAAGAGTTCGTAGAGCTTGCCCGAGAGATCGTAGTGGTGGGCGACGTTCTTCTTGGAGCGGCGCTCCATGTTGATGCGGTCGACGCGGTGCTTGACCGCGCCAAAGGCACGGACGGCGAGCGAGGGATTGAGGCGCTGGGCGCCATCCTCCCACTTGTCGTTCGCGGTCAGCAGTTCGACCAGCTGGCGAACGTCGTCGCCCTCCACGGTCAGGCGGCCGTTCATATAGGTTTCGCCGGCAGCGAGCGCAGGATTGCGGACGATCTCGCCCGCGACGCGCGAGTCCATGAAACGGATCGCGACGTCGGGGAAGGCGGGATCGGGGGTGCCGAAGGTCCGCGTCTTGCCATTATGGTGGGTGAGGGTGAGGCGGCCGCGCTTGACCGCTCGCGAAAGGAAAAGATCGATGAGCGCCATGGCGGGCGTGCTACCGTCCGGGAGCGGGGTCAGGCAAGGGGTGCTGCCCTAAATACCTGCGTACCAGTCGTAATCGACATGATCCTCCCAGTAACCGCCCTTGCCGAGCCCGATGCCGTCCAGGGAGGCGACAGCATCGATCCGCATCAGATATTTGGCGTGCTTGTAGCCCAGCTGCCGCTCGACACGCAGGCGCAAAGGTGCGCCGTGCGCGACGTCGAGCATATGGCCGTTCATGCCCCAGGCAAGGATCGTCTGCGGGTGAAAGGCATCCACCATGTCGATCGATTCATAATAGGGGATGCCGCCGAACAGGTCGGCGCAGTGAAAGACGATGTAGCGCGCCGAGCGGCGCACGCCCGCCGCCTTCAGCACGGTGCCGAGCAGCGGGCCGGTCCACTGGCCGATCGCGCTCCATCCCTCGACGCAATCGTGGCGGGTGATCTGGGTACGCGCGGGCATCGTGCGGAGTTGGGCAAGCGTGAAGCGGCGCGGCGTATCGACGAGGCCACCGACGGCCAGGCGCCAGTCGGCAAAGTTGTTTTCCGCCAGTGCGGCATATTCGGGCGTGCCGGGATTGTGCGTGCCGTTGGCGCGAAAGATCGGCGACATCTGGTCGGGCCGAAATTCGGGCGCGAGCGCGGCGCGGTCGGACAGGGCGCGCTGGAGCCCGCGCTGCATATCCTCGCCGGCGAACAGGATCCGCCGTGCGGTGGGGTTCTGGACGACGCGGTCGCAGCCGGCGAGAAGCAGGCCGGCGCCGCCGGTCAGGAGCGAGCGGCGCGCGATCATTCGGCGGGCACCCGCCAGCGGCCGGTGATCATCGACCGCATCTCGTTGACCGCACCGGCGAGGATGACGAGCGCGAGATGGACCACGGTGAACAGGCCGATCGCCACCGCGGCGATGAAGTGGATCGACCGCGCCGACTGCCGCCCGCCGAACACCTCCAGCAGCCAGGGCCAGGCCGCGTTCATTGCGGGCGACAGCGCGATGCCGGTGAAGATGGCGAGGGGCAGGGCGAGAAAGAGGATCGCGACATAGCTGAGCTTCTGAAAGAGGTTGTAGTCGCGCGGGGAGTCGGGATCGTGGAAGCGGAGCGCCAGGTGGCGGCGCAGGTCGGCGAGAAGGTGGCGGGGGCGCAGCTCGGCCCGCCGCACGCGCAGGTCGCGGGCGAAATGGCGGTTGAGGAGGCTGGCAACCATGAAGGCGAGCAGGCCGAAGCCCAGCACGACCGCGAAGAACAGGTGCCAGCGGCGCGAAATGGCGAGGTTGTAGTTGGCGGGGATGGTGATCCACGCGGGAAAGCGCGGCAGTTGCGCCCAGGCATGATCGAAATTGGCGCCGTATCGCCCCCAGTAGAGCCGGGGATGCGCGTTCGATATGCCGAGGCCGGAGCCGAGCAGGATCAGTACCGCGACCGCGTTCACCCAGTGCCAGAGCCGCGTCGCCAGCCGGTGGCGCCGCACCACCTGGGGGATGACATGGGGGCCGGTATCGCTGTCCATCGCATCCGTGTAGCAGCAAAGCCATGACGACCGCATGGCATTTCTACGAACCCGCGCAGGGGCATGGGCTGGCGCATGATCCGTTGAACGCGATCGTGGCACCGCGGCCGATCGGCTGGATCGGCAGCGTCTCGGCAAGCGGCGTGCGCAATCTGGCGCCGTACAGCTTCTTCAACCTGCTGGCCTATCGCCCGCCACTCCTGGGATTTTCGTCGCAGGGCTGGAAGGATTCGGTCGACAACATCGCAGCGACCGGGGTGTTCACCTGGAACCTGGCGACGCGGGACCTGGCGGAGGCGATGAATGCGAGCGCGGCGGTCGCCGGGCCGGAGGTGGACGAGTTCGCGCTGGCCGGGCTGGAAGTCGCGGGCGGCCGGATGGTGGCTGCGCCGCGGGTGGCGGCCGCGCCGGTCAGCTTCGAATGCCGGCTGACCCAGTTGATCCGTCTGGAGACGAAGGAGGGTGAACCGATCGACCAGTGGCTGGTGATCGGCGAGGCGGTGGGCATCCATATCGACGCCGCGATGATCGAGGACGGGGTGTACCAGACGACGCGGGCGCGGCCGATCCTGCGCGGGGGCGGGCCGAGCGACTATTTCGAGCCGGGTGCACCGTTCCACATGCGCCGGCCGGGCTGACTCACGCGTAGGCCCGGTAGAAGAAGACGATCGTCGTCACCGCGGTGATCAGCAGCGTCCAGCCGCGGATCAGGCCGGGCGACAGCCGCTGGCCGACGCGCGCGCCCAGCCAGCCGCCAAGGACCGCGCCCACCAGCATCGGCACGCAGGCATGCCAGCGCACCATGCCGGACAGCACGAAGATCAGCGTCGCGGCGGCATTGGCCATCGCCAGCATCAGCGTGCGCGGCGCCATCATCTGGTGCGGCGCGGCACCCGCCAGCAGCCCATAGGTCGCGGTCATCATCAGCCCGACGCCGCCGCCGAAATAGCCGCCATAGATGCCCAGCATCCCCTGCGCCGCGATCAGGGTGCGCGGGCCGATCGTGGTGCGCGCCTGCAGCCAGACCGCGGCGCGCGGGCCGATGCCGATCGCCAGCGTCGCGACGAGCAGCAGCCAGGGGATGACGATGTCGAACACCCGCGTCGGCGTGGAGACGAGCAGCAGGCTGCCGACGATGCCGCCGACAAAGGTGACCGCGCTGAGCAAACGCACCGACAGGCCGCCGAGGGGGGCCAGGCCGTGACGGTAGGTCCAGGCGCTGGCGATCGCGCCGGGTTGCAACGCGACGTTGGAGGTGGCGTTGGCGATGGGGGAGGGCAGGCCGAGCGCGATCAGGGTCGGCATGGTTGCAAAGGTGCCGCCGCCGGCCAGTGCGTTCATCGCGCCCCCGAGCAGGCCGGCAGCGGCGGCGAGGACGGCGGCTTCGATCACGGTCATGCGCGCCCGAGTGGGGCGTTATCGGACGGCGCGCAAGGGGGCATGACCGACCCGACACCGCTCTCCCCGAATGGGGAGAGAGGGTTATGGGAGGTCAGCCGGTGCGGGTGGGGCCGTGCAGCCGGTCGAGTTCGGCGTGCAGCTCGGCCTTGTCCTCCTGCGCGACGGCCAGCATGTGGTCGCGGATCTGGCCGGTGCGGCTGGCGACTTCCTCGTTGATCGCCGCGCGCTGCGCGGAGCACCAGCCGGGGCGGCTGCCGGCGATCACGTCGTCGCGGTGGATCGAGCGGGTCATCGTCGCGCCGGACGGCAGGCGTGCCTCGCGATCGACGGTGACGCCCGCCGACCAGGCGCAGCGCAGCGTCGAGGCGCGGCCGCCGGGTACGACGGCACCGACCTGCTTGTGCGCGACCTTGGTCACCGCGCTGTAGCGGGCATCGACGGGACCGGCGTGATGGTCGATCCGGACGCTGTGGTCGTTTGCCGCGGCAGGGGCGGCGGCGAGGGCGCCGAGCAACAGCCCGGCGGCGAGTAGCTTGGTCATCATCGTCTCCATGCGGTGCCCCGGCCTATATTGGCCGGTGACACCCCACTAACTGCCCGCGCGGCCGGTCGGTTGCAATGGGGCGGAATGTCTTGCCCGATCTAGTCGGCGAGCGCGGCCATCTTCTCCTCGGCCTCGCGGTCGAGCTGGGCGCGGCTCTTCTTCTCGGCGGCGGTCTTGAGCTGCCCGCAGGCGGCGTCGATGTCGCGGCCGCGCGGCGTGCGCACCGGGGCGGAGATGCCGGCCTCGAACACGATGTCGGAGAAGCGGCGGATACGCTCCGGCGTGGAACATTCGTAATCCGCACCCGGCCAGGGATTGAAGGGGATCAGGTTGACCTTGGCGGGCAGCTTGTAGTGGCGCAGCAGGCGGACGAGTTCGTGGGCGTCGGCCTCCGAATCATTCTTGTCCTTGAGCATCACATATTCGAACGTGATGCGCCGGGCATTGTTGGCGCCGGGATAGTCGGCGCAGGCCTGCAACAGTTCCTCGATGCCGTATTTCTTGTTGAGCGGCACGATCTCGTCGCGCACGTCCTTCGTCACCGCGTGGAGCGAGACGGCGAGGTTCACGCCGATCTCCTCGCCGGCGCGCGCCATCATCGGCACCACGCCGCTGGTCGACAGGGTGATGCGACGCTTCGACAGGGCAAGGCCGTCGCCGTCCATGACGAGCTTCAGCGCGTCGCGCACGGCATCGAAATTATAAAGCGGCTCGCCCATCCCCATCATGACGATATTGGTGAGCATCCGCCCCTCGGGCTGGCTGGGCCATTCGCCGAGCGCGTCGCGGGCCAGCATGACCTGGCCGACGATCTCGCCCGCGGTCAGGTTGCGCACCAGACGCATCGTGCCGGTGTGGCAGAAACGGCAGTTCAGCGTGCAGCCGACCTGGCTGGACACGCACAGTGTGCCGCGGTCGGCGTCGGGGATGAACACCGCCTCGTAATCCTGGCCGTCGGCGGAGCGGAGCAGCCATTTGCGGGTGCCGTCCGACGAAACCTGCGCCTCCACCACCTCCGGGCGGGAAATGGCGAAACGCTCGGCCAGCCAGGGATGCTGCGCCTTGGCGATGTCGGTCATCTGCGAGAAATCGGTGGCGCCGCGATTGTAGAGCCAGTGCCAGATCTGCTTGCCGCGCAGCTTGGCCTGACGCGGCTCCATGCCCGCGGACAGCAACGCTTCGCGCAACTGGTCCCTGGTCAGGCCGATCAGGTCGACGCGTCCATCGGGACGCGACTGCACGCCGCGGGGGACGGGCACGGGATCGATGTGCCCGGGGATGGGCATGGGGGCGGCCGAAGCTGTCTGCATGGGCGCCTATATAGCGTAAAAAGGGGCCGTTCGCTAGCGGGCGACGCAGGCCAGCGTTGCGGCGTCGATCGCGGTGGCGGCGCCCGCGAGGGCATAGGTGTCGGCAAAGGGGCGGTGGCTGGTATCGACCGCCTCGACGCTCATCGCGCGGGCGGAGCGGAGGGCGGCGACGGCGGCGCGGTCGGTGGGCGCGTCGGGCGCCCAAAGGTCGGTGGCGGTGCCGACGAGCGGAAAGCGGCGGCCGGCGACACTGAGGGTGACGGGCCGGTCGGGGGCGCGCCGGCGGCTGAGATGGAGATGGAGCGAGGCGCGCAAGCCCTTGCCCGGCCAGGTGCCGATGCCGGCATAGCCGCCGACCCGCCCCTGCGCGACGACGGGGCGGGCGATGGCGTAGCAGTTCGGCCCCTGGCGAAAGGCGCCCCAGCCGCCGAACACGCCAATGGTTTGGCGCGCCGAGGGCGGCGCCGCGGCGACCAGCAGCAGGCAAAGAAGGAGCCGGCGATAGGCCATGCGGCGGGGCATGGCGCGGAGTGTGGCGCATTGGCAACGCATTTCGCCGTTTAGCTGAGGTTCATGCAAAGCGTCGCGGATGGAGCCATGAGGGCCTGTACCCGTTTGGGACAGATGTCGTCCCGCCCTTGTTGGAGTTGCCCATGCGTACACCCGTTCTTTCCGCCCTGGCCGTCACCATCGCGCTGGGCGCCGCACTGCCCGCCGCGGCACAGACCGTCGCGCCGTTCACCGGCCTGCGCCTGGAAGGGCTGCTGGGTTACGACAATGCCAATGACGGGGGCGGGCAGGATGCGAGCAGCGGCGACGGCCTGTTGTTCGGCGCCGCGGTCGGATACGACATGGCGATGGGCCCGGTGGTCGTCGGCGTCGAGGGCGAGCTGACCGATTCGTCCGCCGACACGCGCAGCAACAGCGTGCTGCTCGTGGGCGACCGACTCGACACCAACATGGCACGCGACCTGTATGCCGGTGCGCGCGTCGGCTACGCGATCTCGCCGGTGGCGCTGGGCTATGTGAAGGCGGGTTATTCCAACGCGCGGATCAAGTCGCGCTACGACGCAGGCGCCGGCGAATTGCGCAGTTCGGACAATCTGGACGGGCTGCGCCTGGGTGCCGGACTGGAATATGCGCTGGGCATCAACAGCTTCGTGAAGGGCGAGTATCGCTACACCAACTATGCCCGCGTCGACGGCTATGACCGCGATTTCGAGCGCCATCAGCTGGTCGCCGGGCTCGGCTTTCGCTTTTAACGCGGGATTTACCTGAAAAGTGGAGGGGTCGGAGCCTTGCTCCGGCCCCTTTTTCGCGGGTAGGAACGAAGGCCATTTTTCACCCGGAATCGGGGGCGGCGTGATTCTGGCACGCCCCCGCGCTCCGGCGGGGGGATCACGATGAAGGCGACAATCGAACGCGCGACGCTCCTGAAGGGACTGAGCCATGTCCAGTCCGTGGTGGAGCGCCGCAACACCATCCCCATCCTGTCGAACGTGCTGCTGGAAGCGACGGCCGAGGGCCAGCTGCGCATGATGGCGACCGACCTGGACCTGCAGATCAACGAAAGCGTGATGGCCGCGGTGGACCAGCCGGGTTCGACCACGGTGTCGGCGCACACGCTGTTCGACATCGCCCGCAAGCTGCCCGAAGGGTCGCAGGTGCAGTTGACCGCGGCGGACGGGCGCATGTCGATCGTGGCGGGGCGCGCGCGCTTCTCGCTGGGCACGCTGCCGCGCGATGACTTTCCCGTCATCGCCGAGGGCGAATTGCCGACGCAGTTCGAGCTGCCGGTGGAAACCTGCAAGCAGATCATCGACAAGACCCGCTTCGCGATCTCGACCGAGGAGACGCGCTATTACCTGAACGGCATCTTCCTGCACGTCGCCGAGGATCGCGGCGAGCCGGTGCTGAAGGCGGCCGCCACGGACGGCCACCGGCTGGCGCGCGTCACCATGCCGCAGCCGCAGGGCGCGGACGGCATGCCCGACGTGATCGTGCCGCGCAAATGCGTCGCCGAACTGCGCAAGCTGCTCGACGAGGTGGACGGGTCGGTCGGCGTGTCGCTGTCGGGCACCAAAATCCGGTTCGACCTGGGGCAGGCGATCCTGACCTCCAAGCTGATCGACGGCACCTTCCCCGATTACAGCCGCGTCATCCCGACCGCGAACGACAAGATCCTGAAGCTGGACCCCAAGAGCTTCATGGAGGGCGTCGACCGCGTGTCGACCATCGCGACCGAAAAGACGCGTGCGGTGAAGATGGCGCTGGACCGCGACCGGATCACCCTGTCCGTCACCAGCCCGGAAAACGGCACGGCGGCGGAGGAAGTGCCGGGCGACTATACCTCCACCCCGTTCGAGATCGGCTTCAACAGCCGCTACCTGCTCGACATCCTGGGACAGATCGACAGCGATCTGGTGGAGGTGCATCTGGCCGATGCGGCAGCCCCGACGCTGATCCGCGAAAGCGACACGGCGCCGGCGCTGTATGTGCTGATGCCGATGCGCGTCTGATCGACCGCGATCGTGACAAAGGGGGCTGCCGGCGACGGTGGCCCCTTTGCCGTTTTGGCGCGGCGCGCGTTATGGGCCGGGTGACCGCATGCTGACCCGCCTCGTCCTGACCGATTTTCGCAATCACGGCGACCTTGTGCTGGCGCCGGGGGCGGGGTTCGTCGTGCTGACGGGCGAGAACGGGGCGGGGAAGACCAACGTGCTGGAGGCGGTGTCGCTGCTGGCGCCGGGAAAGGGTCTGCGGCGGGCGGCGCTGTCGGCGATGGCGCGGCAGGGCGGGGCAGGGGGCTTCGGCGTGGCGGCAACGCTGGCGGACGGGGTGGAGGTGGCGACGGGCGCGCTGGCGTCCGCGCCGGAGCGGCGGGTGGTGCGCGTGCAGGGCGCGGCGGCGAGCGCGAACGCGCTGGCGGAGTGGCTGGGCGTGCTGTGGTTGACCCCGGCGATGGACCGATTGTTCGTGGAGGCGGCGGGCGAGCGGCGGCGGTTCCTGGACCGGCTGGTGCTGGCGCTCAGTCCGGCGCACGGGATGCACGCGACGCGCTACGAGGCGGCGATGCGCGAGCGCAACCGGTTGCTGGGGGAGGATGCGCCGGTCGATCCGAGCTGGCTGTCGGCGCTGGAGCAGCGGATGGTGGAGCATGGCGTGGCGCTGGACGGTGCGCGGCATGCGGCGGTGACCGCGCTGGACGCGACGCTGAGGGAGAGCCCGGCGGACGTGTTCGCGCGCGCGACGCTGGCGCTGGACGGCGAGGCGGTGGAGGCGGATGCCTTTGCGCATGCGCTGATGACCGGGCGGCGGCGCGACGCCGCGGCGGGGCGGACGCTGGTCGGGCCGCACCGCGCCGACCTGATCGTCACCCATGCCGGCAAGGGGCAGGCGGCGGCGCTGTGTTCGACCGGCGAGCAGAAGGCGCTGCTGCTGGGCATCGTACTGGCGCACGCCGAGCTGGTCGCCGCGCGGCGCGGCGCGGCGCCGGTGCTGCTGCTGGACGAGGTGGCCGCGCATCTCGATCCCGGCCGGCGCGCCGCGCTGTTCGCGCGGCTGGAGGGGCGGGGGCAGGTGTGGATGACGGGAACGGAAGCCGCCTTGTTCGAAGGCGTGGGTGCGGACGCGACGCGGATCGCGTTATGAGGGGGTAAGCATTTCCGCCAGCGTGGTGTTACCCTGCATCCGGGCGACCGCGGCGGCGGTGTTGCCGGCATGGTCGGTGGCGTTCGGATCGGCGCCGCGCTCCAGCAGCAGGGCGATGATCGCGGTCTGGTTGAACAGCGCGGCGGTCATGATCGCGGTCTGCCCGGCGCGGTTGCGGCGATTGGGATCGGCGCCGCGGTCGAGCAGCAGGCGGGCGATATCGACATGCCCCTTGAACGCGACGCCCATCAGCGCGGAATTGCCCTGCGCGTCGCTGGCCCCGTCGGGGGCGGCGCCCTCGTCGAGCAGCAGCCCTGTGGTAGAAAGCTGGCCATTATAACTGGCGAGGACCAGCGCGGTGTAGCCGCGGGCGTCCTGACCTTCGATATCGGCACCGGCGCGCAGGAGGGCGGGGATGACGTCGTCG